>JBKJIP010000177.1:0-27264 GCA_046598515.1 Fimbriimonadaceae bacterium
GTCGGCCAGAACCGCCACATAGCCCGCTTCGCTCAAGGCTTGCTTGATGAAACGGGCCACACTGGGGTCGTCTTCGACGATCAGAACTCTCAAGACTTTCGCAGGCAGGTTACCTACGCCTTGCCGCTTTGAAGGAGCTCATGCATTCGCTTGATCTGATCGGGTGTGAGAATGCCGTGAATCTGGCGCATGAGCTGCTCGTGCGTCGTCTTCGGGTCGCCCTGAGCATGCGCGCCGCCATCCTTCCTCTCGTGCATTGCCGAGAACAGATTGTGGAGTTGTTCCTTTTGTTCTTTGGTCACGTTCAGCCGAGCAAAGAGCTCCATGATCGCCTTCATCATGTCGAGCAGAGCCGCCGAACCGCCCTTCCCTTCCAGCGATTGGCGCTGAGAGGCGGTCAAGATTCGGTTGAGTTCACCAACGGCTGTTTCCGCCGCCTTCTTGTGCTCCTCCGGCGTGATCTCCTTGTTCTGGAGGTGCGCGTTGATGAACTTGCGCAACATCTGGAACCGCACTTCGGCAACCTGAGCCGCCTGCTCCTTGCTCAAGTTGAGCGATTTCTCGGCCTGGTGCTGCTCCTGCGAATGACCATGCTGGACCTGGATGTGCTTCGTAGCGTGAAGCGAAATGAATGACGTCGCGATGGCGGGAATGATAAGCCACTTCATAAAAGATTCTCCTTCGCCCTGGTGCGGGCTTGGATTCAGTGTGCGGCAACAACGTTAGAGGCAAGTTGGAATCGGGTTAGAAGTCTCTAACCATAACTTTCCGGGAGCGCGGGGTGCTTCACGAAGTGATGGATCGAGTGTGCTTACACATTTGAACTTTCATGGAGCGCGCGGATGGATCGTGCCGCGCGTGGGCGGTGTTTGTCGACCGGCCTGGTTCACTCGGATGCTTGAGGAATACCACAAAGCACAGTTCGCTGAAAGGCAGGGCACGATGCATCCCTGCCCTCCATGGATTTTTGGTAATCACGATGGCCCCAAAGCTGAAGGCGTTTCGTCCCTGCGAGCCGACGGGCGCGCCGACCCGCCAGTCGTCATTCCGAAGCCGCCGCCGCGACACGATCATTCACGGCCCACATTTGGATGGGTCCCTTCCATTCGAGATTGGGGGTTTGCGGTGCAGTGCACGATGTATCCCTGCCCTTCGTGGGTTCCGGAGGGTTATTCCCTACGCTGAAGGCGTTCCGTCCCTCAGCGAAGGGTTCGACTCGACGCAAGTCGAGGCTTACCCTGGTACTTGCGGTCCGACAATTAAGCCCGCAGGACGAGCCGCAGGCGACGGAGGCGATAGCCGGAGGAGTTGCGACTCGGCCTGCGAGGCGACGGACAAGCCGAACGACCTCCAAGCACGAGCCCGCGGATGTTGCAATGCTCCCGCCGCGACACGATCATTCGCGGCCCACATCGGCAAATGGAGCTACTCCAACTCGATCGTGGCCGGAGGCTTGCTCGTCAGGTCGTAGAACACGCGGTTCACTCCGCGGACCTCGTTGACGATCCGGCTCGCCACCAACTGCAAAACCTCGAACGGAATGTCCACCGCATGCGCGGTCATCGCATCTTCGCTCTGCACCGCTCGCAAAACAATCGGCTGCTGGTAGGTCCGCTCATCGCCCATGACCCCCACACTTCGGACATCCAGCAAAGCCGCGTAAGACTGCCAGATCCCCTTATGGAGTCCACGAGAACGCAGTTCCGACCGGAAGATCCAATCCGCTTCCTGAACCATGACCACCCTTTCTGGAGTGACTTCGCCTAGAATACGCACCCCGAGGCCAGGGCCCGGGAAGGGCTCTCGGTCGACCATATCGTCCGGCAAGCCAAGCCGGCGGCCCACTTCCCTGACTTCGTCTTTGAAAAGCCAGCGCAGGGGCTCGATCAGCTTCAACTGCATCCAATCCGGAAGGCCGCCCACATTGTGGTGGGTCTTGATCTTCGCCGCCGTGGGCGAGCCGGATTCGATAACGTCTGGATAGAGCGTCCCCTGAGCGAGAAAATCGCACCCTTGAAGCTCCGCGGCATGGTCTTCGAAGACACGCACGAAGTTCGAGCCGATGATCTTCCGCTTCT
Organism: Fimbriimonadaceae bacterium; assembly: GCA_046598515.1. Lineage (GTDB taxonomy): Bacteria > Armatimonadota > Fimbriimonadia > Fimbriimonadales > Fimbriimonadaceae > JANJUB01. The sequence goes on from JBKJIP010000177.1 coordinate 2,079, forward strand.
CTTCCGGATCGGTAACACCCTTCAGGGCTCCGAAGAAGCGATCCTTCTCGTCGAAGGCGTGCATGTTGCCGTTGAAGTGACCGCCGAAGGTCTCGATAACCTGTTTCGCTTCATCTTTGCGAAGGAGGCCGTGATCCACGAAGACGCAAACCGCCCGATCGCCGATCGCCTTGATCAGCAGCGCGGCCATAACGGACGAATCCACGCCACCGGAGACCGCGCAAAGAACTTTGCCCGTCTCGCCGACTTTCTCTCGTATGAGCCGAACTTGATCGTCGATAAAGCTCTCGCTTGTCCAGTCGCCGCGAAGCTTCGCATGCTCGAATAGGAAGCGCTTGAGGATTCCCTTGCCCGCCGGCGTGTGCGAGACCTCAGGATGAAACTGGACCGCAAACCGGTCGGTCCCATTCTCCATCGCGGCAAGCGGACAAACGTCCGTCTCCGCCGTCAACGCATAACCGGGGGGGATGGCTGAGACCTGGTCGAAGTGGGACATCCACACCTGATCCGAAACCATGTCCGAGCAGATTCCGGACGTGTTCCGAACCGTCGCGAATCCATATTCGCCCAGCGCCCCCTTCTCCACCGCGCCACCCAGATGATGGGCCATGAGCTGCATCCCATAGCAGATGCCAAGTACGGGAATCCCTTCCAAAACGGCGAAATCAATTGTGGGAGCGCCCTCCTCGCGGACGGATTTGGGCCCGCCGGATAGGATAACGGCGTCCGGCCGGTCGGCGCGAATGCGGTCCGCCGCCGTGGTCCATGGGATCATCTCGCTGTAGACGCCGAACTCGCGAACGCGACGCACAATGAGCTGGGTGTACTGACCGCCAAAGTCAATTACGTAAACCTTTTGGTGCTCCATTGGGGAAGGTGACAGCATACCGCTTGAATCGAGAAGTAGAAATTGGACGAGGGGCCGCGCTTAGCCGAGGAAGAAAAGCGGGCCCCTCCAAATTGGACGGGTTAGATTAGAGTCGAACGCCGATATAGACGCCGAACGCATTCAGGTTCGAGTTGCCGCTGCCGAAGTACTTGCCTTCGACGAACAGCGGATTTTGGCCGTGCTGGAAGTTGTAACCAACACCCAAAGAGTAGGCGAAATCCGTCTTATTGCGGCCGCGGAGCACGCCGGCGACCATCTCTTCGTCTCGGTTGAAGGCGAAGCCTGCACCAAGGGAGTAGAAGAACTCGTTGTTCATTCCAACATAGTTCAGGAGAACCGGGAAGGAGCTTGCGCCACCCTTGCCGTAGTAGTCGGCCGAAATGGCGAGCATGCCGCTGGATGAGCGATCAGTGACCCCGAAGGTCATATCCTTGATCTTGAACTCACCGCCAATGCCGAACCAGGTCCGACCCTGATCGCGGCCATAGCCACTGGTGGGCCAGATCAGGCCGGCGCGCACGGACAGACCGATCGGCTTGCTGGTCTGGGCAGGAGCGGAAACCGAAAGGGCGACTAGGCCCGCGAGAACCACAAAACTTCGTTTCATCTATTTAGTTCCTCAGTGAGAACGCGCCACTGGTCATAGCATGCACTCCTCACTCTTCTTGGAAGCGACGAAGCAGGCGCGCGAAAGGGCGCGCGATGTGGATAAAGTGGGTCGAAAAACACCAAAGGGTCCGCAAGCGGACCCAAAATTGGAGCGGGAGACGAGATTCGAACTCGCGACCCTCTCGTTGGCAACGAGATGCTCTACCACTGAGCTACTCCCGCGAGTCCAGATGTTATACCCCGCGAAAAAAATTCGTGCAAGGCCCCATTCTCGGGAACGGTTGTTGTTTGATGCGTGTTGAAAATGACTGACAGAGTTCAATCCTCCAAAGAAGACCTCCTCCAACCGAAGTCAGCCCCGCTCTCGAGCGGGGCTTTTTTCGTTTCCGATCGCTCGATTTCCCCCTGGGCTCTCGACGGAACCTGCAGGGTGGTGTGACCTTCCTTTCCACGACAAGAAATGTGAACCCAGATGCGTCCAACATGTAGGCAAGACATGAAGGATTCGGATGCACTTCGTTATCACGAGCAGGGACGCCCCGGGAAGCTGGAAGTTGTTCCCACCAAGCCGTGTGTGACCGCTCGCGACCTCTCGCTCGCCTATTCCCCCGGAGTCGCGGAGCCGTGTCTCGCGATCCAAGAGGACCCTAATCTCGCGTACCGCTATACGAACAAGGGCAATCTCGTTGCCGTCGTCTCGAACGGCACCGCCGTTCTCGGCCTGGGCGCGATCGGTGCTCTGGCGGGCAAACCGGTCATGGAAGGCAAAGCCGTCCTCTTCAAGCGGTTCGCCCAGGTCGACGTCTTCGATATCGAGTTGGACACGACTGATGTGGAAGCTATCATTCAAGCCTGCCAAATCCTTGAGCCCACATTTGGCGGTATCAATCTCGAGGACATCAAAGCTCCCGAGTGCTTTGAGATCGAAGAGCGGCTCCGAGAGACGATGTCGATTCCGGTCTTTCACGACGACCAGCACGGCACCGCCATCATATCCGGCGCCGCCCTGATCAACGCTCTCGAACTCAATGGCAAGAAGATCGAGGAGATCCGGGTTGTCGTCAACGGAGCCGGTGCTTCCGCCATCGCCTGCGCCCGATTCTACGAATCGCTCGGCGTCCGCAACGAGAACATCCTCATGGTCGATTCCAAGGGCGTGATCTATCGCGGCCGCGAATCGGGGATGAATAAGTACAAGGACCACTTCGCCCAAGAAACCAACCTCCGAACGCTGGCGGATGCCATGGACAGTGCCGACGTCTTCCTCGGCTGTTCCTCCAAGGGCCTCGTGAGCGGCGACATGGTCAAGTCGATGGCGAAGGACCCCATCGTATTCGCTCTCGCCAATCCCGATCCCGAGATCGATTACGACGAGGCCAAGGCCGCCCGCCCCGATGCGATTGTGGCCACGGGCCGGAGCGACTATCCGAACCAGGTCAACAACGTTCTCGGCTTCCCCTACATCTTCCGCGGCGCCCTCGACGTGCGAGCGCGCGGGATCAACGAGGCGATGAAAGTCGCCGCCGCGCATGCCCTCGCGGCTCTTGCCCGCGAACCCGTTCCTCAAGAGGTCGGCCGCGCGTATTCTGGACAGCACTTCGAATTCGGACCGGAGTACATCATCCCGAAGCCCTTCGATCCCCGCCTCATTGCGGTCGTTTCCTCCGCCGTGGCCAAGGCCGCTTGCGATAGCGGCGTCGCGCGCGAACCTATTTCCGATTGGATTGCCTACGAAGCAAAGCTCGCCCGAATGACCAGCCGAAGCGAGATGGTGATGCAGCGCATCCGCACCGTCGCCCGCGCTAACAAGAAGCGAATCGTTTTCACCGAAGGCGAGTGCCCGCGCGTACTCGAAGCCTGCCACATCGTGTGCCAAGAAGAGATCGGTCACCCGATTCTGCTTGGTCGTCCGGAAGTGATCGAAGAACTCGCCGCCCATCTCCTCGCTCCGGGCTCTTACGAGGTAATCGATCCCGAGAATTCGGAACACATCGACAGCTTCGCCGACGAGCTATGCCGGCTGGGCGCCCGGAGCGGTTACACGCCTCAAAAGGCGCGGCATCTTGGTCAGACTCCCGCTCGATTCGGAGCGATGATGGTGCGGATGGGCCTCGCCGATACCTTCATCGCGGGGGCGGAAGATGCCTATTCGGACACCATCCGCAAGCTGCTCCCGATCTCTGAAATGCGCGCCGGTATCCGCCGTGCGGCCGGATTCCACCTGTTGATCGTGGACGGCAAGGTCATCATCCTCGGTGACACCACCCTCCAGGTGCGCCCGAATGCGCGCGAACTCGCCGACATCGCCCTCATGGCTGCTGGTCTCGCGACTGAGATTGGGTTGGAGCCGCACGTCGGAATGCTTTCCTTCTCGAGTTTCGGCGACAGCCGACACCAGGATGCCCTCAAGGTCCGCGACGCGGTCACGATCCTGCAGCACGAGGAGCCCGATCTCATCGTCGATGGCGAAATGCACGCCGACGTCGCCCTCCTCCCCGGCTTCGCGGCCACGAACTATCCGCACAGCCGAATCCAAGGCAACGCCAATATCCTGATCTTCCCCGACCTCGATGCCGCAAACATTGCGATGAAGTTGGCGGTCTGCCTGGGGCAGGGCCGCGAAGCGGTCGGCCCCGTTCTGGAAGGTCTGAAGCACCCGTTCAACGTGGTGTCGTTCAATTCCACCCCCAGAGAGATCGCGAACCTGGCGGCCTTCGGCTGCTTCCGAGCCGCCAAGTAGCCAAGGTCGCTCTCGATGGGTAGCACCCTATTGGTTTCCCCCACCCGTGGGCGGGTGACGAAAACGAGAAGCCGAGCCGCTACTTCGTCCCGATTGCGCCCTTAACGGATTCCAAGGCACCCGTCAGCCGCTCCTTCTCGCGCGGCTCCGTCGTCCCGGCGAGCAGTTTCTCTATCGCGCGAACATGCGCCTGCTTTAGGGCATCGGCGGGGGCGACCCTTATGTCCGGCTCGACGCCGGTCCCTTCCCAGTTCGTTTTCGTGATCGGGTTGATGGCTCGACCGCTCGGAACGAACACGCCGAAATGGTCATTGAGGCGTACAACTCCACCAGGATTGGCGCCGCCCCAGGTGTTCTCGCCCAGGATCGTTGCCCTTTTCAGGTTTTTCAAGTTATACGCAAACTCCTCGGCGGCGGAGCCAGTGCGCTTGCTAACAAGAACATAAATGTCTTTGTTTAGATAACGCTGGCCGGGCACTTTCTTGAGGGTGAAGAAATCGACCGTACGATTGCCTTCGCGCTGGTAGATGCTGTTGAGGTGGACGGGTTTCTCTCCAAACAGATAGCTGCAGATGTGACGGACACCGTCCGGGGATCCACCACCATTTTCGCGGATGTCAATGATCATTGCATCCGTGTCCGCAAGAAAATCGAACGCCGCCTTGCACGGCCTCTCCATATCGGCTCCATCGGTGAACCCATAGAATTTAATGTAGCCAACGTTTCCAGCCAAGCGCTCGACCTTCTCGAAATTAGCATTGCTTAGCCTAACGAATCTCTGCTGGTTCTCGATTTCGGCCTTACTAGGCGTCGCCCGTTCGGCGCGAACGGGCAGGACCTCGGGCGAATAGCGGACTCGGAGGTGCGCATCCTTGCAGACTTCGTTGACGTGTTCACTCAGCAGGCGGGCGAACTCAGCGCCACCGGCGACCTTGTCGTAGTCGCCCAGTTTCTGATGGACGCGTACGCTCTTGATAGCCTTCTCGGCGACTTCAGGGAAAACATACCGCTCCTTTAGGGCGGACTCGAGTTGATCGATGGTTTGGTTTTTGGCATCGGTCGTCAGCGTGCCCTGCAAAGGCAGGGCAATCGCCGCGAGCAAGAGAAGAGACTTAAGCATGAGTAGGCTCCTTTGATTTGGTTTGGGTTTCGGGACCGATTCCGCCGAGCAGCAGATCGACCATGGTGGTCAGCCGCTTTTCGATAAGCGGCAAGTCGCCGAGTTCACGAACGCTGAGGCTGTATGGGAGAAAAGCATTGGTCGCGAGCAAGAGAGACTCGGCCAGCTCCTGACTTCCACCGAATGGGCGCATGGCCCGCTCGATCAGCTCGGCTTCGTGGTCGAAATACACTTTCCGGCGGGCCATGTACGCGGGCCGCACGGCCTCGAATAGCTCGTCCAGACTCTCTTTGTAGTCTTGGATCTGCTCCACGCGGCCAAGAACCCGCCGGATAAGCATTTGACGCAGTTTTTCGCGGGGTTCGAAATCATCGTCCTCGAGAATCCCCTCCATCTCCCCTTGAACAATCTCGACAACGCGGCCGATGCTGGAAAGGCCGACGTCCTCCTTGTTCTTGAAGTGGACATAGACGGTGCGCCGACTGATCCCCGCCTCATGGGCGATATCGTCGATCGTCATCTTGCGGAACCCCCACCGCGCCATGAGCCGATCGGCCGTATCCAGGATGAGGTCCCGAGTATTCAGTTCAACCGCGGCCGCCATAAGTTTATGATTGCACAGATTTTGTTTTTTGTGCAATCAATGGGGATTTGGTCTCGATAGGTTGGTTAGAATCCCAATGTGGGCCGAGGATGCATGTGCCTCGGCGACAGCTTTGGAGTTTGCAACCGGGATTGGAAGCAAACCCTCATAGCCCAGTGTGGGCCGAGGATGCTCGTGCCTCGGCGACAGCCTTCGAATTTCCAATGGTGAGGAAAAGTGGCTAGCCTTTCGCCCATCTCCCGACCTCGGTCTTCAGGAACTTCACGTCCTGAAAAGGGTCCCCGCCGGTTCGCTTCCAGCGCACGCGACCCTCACGATCGATAAGGATGGTCGAGTGGAGTTCGATGTCTTCAAAGTCGTCGTATGAGGCAAACCGGCGGGCATTCGAGTGATCGGGATCGCTCAGCCATCGCACCCTGAATCCTGTGGCAGTGGCCGACTCCTTTTGCTTTGCCGGGCTGGCCGAGCAAACGGCGAGAACGACGGTGTCCATCCGATCGAAGTCGGCAATGTCCTTGTTTACCGCCGTTAGCTGCTCCATGCAGTGGATGCATTGATCGGAAAGGTAGAAAACGAGAATGACGTTCTTGCCACGGTAATCCGACAGCCGGACCCGTTTGCCGTCGCTGTCGAGGCAATCGAGTTCCGGAGCGGCGAAGGGCTTCCAGTTGCTCGGGCCGATTTTGTCGAGGGCGACGGGATCGTAGACCCTTTCGGGGCGCATCGTGTCCGGCTTGGCTGGCTCATTCAGGTTCAGCGCCTGGACTTCTCGGAGGGCCGGAATGTCCTTATCGGCTCCGCTCCACACGGCGTTGAGGCGAGCGACATAGGGTCGCGCTTTTTCAGACTGACCGAATGCTACGTAGGCCTTGGCGAGGCCGGCGAGCGCCCAGCCGTCATTGGGCTCATTTTTCAGAGCCGTCTCGTACGCTCGAATCGCACGAATCTGGTTGCCGGCTTCGAAATAGACATCGCCGAGGATGCGGTGCAGCGGGAAAGGCTCCTGAGGGGGATCGTTCGCATACTGGAACTGGGACCGCCTCTTTGCTTCGTCCGCGGCCGCTTTTGTAAGCAGAGCGACGCCCTCATCAAACTTGCCTTCGCCGATTAAGAGCCTCCCTTCCGCGGCCGAAATCGATGAGGGGCGGAACATCTCGAAATTGGCCCGAATCATGTCCGCGTCTTTCGGACTCTCCTTGATGGCCCTCGCAAGCGATTCTTCAAGCTCCTTTTTGATTTGGGTGAGCTTTTGCCGTGCCTCCGGGTACCGGCGTAGACCGACGAGCGCATGAAGTCGGGCGACCTCCTGCATGGTCTTCAGGTCGTCACTCTTCGTCGCCGGTAGGAGGGAGGAATCGAGAATTTGGTTCCACTTTTCGAACTTGATCGAGGCTCGGATGAGCGGAAACTGGTTCTCGTAGGCAAACTGGGCAGGGATCAGAGGGTCGGTGGGCGAATTGATGATGTCGAGCGCGCCCTGGATGCTCGCCTGACCGCGCCCAAGCTGTTCCTGAATGTAACAAAGATAGTCGCGGTTATGGGCATAGTTCCAGGTCTCGAAAGGCAAGGCGAGCCGATCGTTCATGTAGCTGAGTTCGACGCGGGTGGCACTATCCATTGCGATTGCCGCCTCGTGCCACATGCCGATCTTGCTGTACACATGACCAGGCATGTGTAAGGAATGGCCAATGCCGGGAGCGGCCTTGCCATAGAGTTCGCAGCTATCTACCGCCTTCGCATTGTCTCGTCCATCTGAGTTGTGGATGCGGGCATGGTGGGCACCGGGATGCATTGGATTGACGGCGAGGACCTGATCAATCAGTTCGTAGCTGCGTTTTTGGTTCCCTCCGATTGAATAAAAAGCCAACTGGGCTTTTGCTTCGATATCGTCTGGATACTTACTGACGATCTTTTCGAGGGCATCGCAAATGAGCTTGGGGCCGTCGCCCTTGCCTTTCCAGCCGGCATTCCAGGCGTCGATGTACATGAGTTCTCGCTCGCTTGCCGCGCTCTTGCGCTTGGTAGCTTCGGCCAGAAAGTCGAAAAAGCGCTTCATCTGCGGGTCCCGCCGGCCGATCGAGAACCAGTTCATACCTGTCTGGGCGAGCCCGAAATAGACCATTGGATTCTCGGGCTCGAGCTTATGGCACCAGCGGAAAGCCCGCTCGGCTTCTTCAAACCAGAAGCTGTGGAGCAGCGCGTTGCCCTGGTCGTACCACTTCTGAACTTCCGGGTTCTTCGTCGTGATCTTAAAGGGAGAGGAGCCAATCCCTTGCATCACCCAAGGCTTGGTGCGCATGCCGGAATCAAAGGCCGTGCCGTGCTTCGAGTGGCCCTCGTCGGCGAGGAGGGGAAGAGTGACGATGAGGCAAAGAGAGAACGCAGCGCTGCGCATAGTTGCACAGTTTAGCGGTTGGATATTCATTCTTTGCTTGTCGGCGCGAGGAAAACTAACATTCCAGGTCAAATGTGGGCCGAGGATGCATGTGCCTCGGCAAAAACCTTGGAATCATCAGGAGATGATGCAAATGATTCCCGTCAGCCCAATTGGGCTTCTGGGATTCTTTACCAATCGAGGCTGGAACTCCAGAGCTGTCGCCGAGGCACATGCATCCTCGGCCCACACTTGGAACCGGGAATTCGCTACGCCACAACCCCAACATTTACCCTTGCCTCATGTTCCTTCACCCGCTCCGCCAGCAATCGATGCTCGGATCTCGTCAGGTTCGGGTCATATTTGATCAGCTTGATCGCCGCCTGGCGGGCGACCTCTAGCATCTTGCCGTCCTGAATCAGGTCCGCAACCTTGAAGTCCAGATTCCCGGATTGCCGGAGCCCGGCGATCTCGCCCGGACCCCGAATCCGGAGATCCTCTTCTGAAATCTCGAAGCCATCGGTAGTCCGGACCATGATCTCCATTCTCGCTTTCGCATCCTCATTCTTCGGATCGGCAATCATGATGCAAAACGACTGGTGCGCGCCGCGGCCGACTCTTCCCCTTAACTGGTGCAGTTGAGAGAGCCCGAAGCGGTTCGCATCCTCGATCACCATCACACTCGCGTTCGGCACGTCGACGCCGACCTCAATGACCGTTGTGCTTACCAATATGTCCAGTTCATGCTGGCGGAAGAGCTCCATTACGGCTTCCTTGTCTTTCGGTTTCATCTGCCCGTGAAGAAGGCCGACTCGCAGGTCGGGATAGTAGTTCTTGGTTAGCTGGAGATACAGCTCCTCCGCCGCCTGAGCCTGCATTTTCTCGTTCTCGCTGACCATGGGGCAGACGAAATACGCCTGCCTTCCCTCTTCGATCAGTTTGCGCACGCCACCATAGACCTTGGCCCGGTCCATCGGGAAGCGCCAATGGGTTTTGATCGGCTGACGGCCGGGGGGCAGCTCGTCGATTACGCTCAAATCGAGATCGCCGTAGAGCGTCATGGTCAAAGTGCGCGGTATCGGAGTCGCCGTCATGACGAGCACGTCCGGGTTCCCCTCGGCCTTGCTGCGCAAAGCCGCGCGCTGTAAGACTCCGAATCGGTGCTGCTCATCGATGACGATCAGGCCCAGTTTCTGGAAGGCCACCCCTTCCTGAATCAACGCGTGAGTCCCTACGGCTACATCCACCTTCCCTTCTGCGACTTCTTTCGACAGCTTCGCCTTTTGCTTCGCGGTCATTTTGCCGACCAAAAGCTCGACCCGAAGTCCCAACGGCTCGAAGAGGCGCTTGAAGTTGACCGCGTGCTGCTCAGCCAAGATTTCGGTGGGCGCCATTATCGCCGCCTGGAACTTCCCTTCGGCGGAAACGGCGGCTAGAATCGCCGCGGCGGCGACGGCCGTCTTACCCGAGCCGACGTCGCCTTGGATCAGCCGATTCATCGGCTCCGGCTGCCCCATGTCCCGCAGAATCTCCTCGATGACTCTTTGTTGGGCACCGGTGAGGGTGAAGGGGAGAAGCTTATGAATCTGATCCCAGATTCCCTCCGGCATCACAAAAGCGGTGCCAAGCTCTAGTTGGGCATGAGCCCTTCTCTGTTGGAGAGCCATTTGCAGCAAGAAGAACTCTTCGAATACGAGCCGGCGGCGGGCCTCTAGGCGGTGCTCCTCGGAGGAAGGCTGATGGATTTGGGCGAGAGACCAGCGGATGGGCTTAAGATCGTAGTGACGCAGAAGCTTCTCGGGCAAAGGCTCAGGGATGGTCTCCAAATAGAGGAGGAGAGCGGAAGCCATGGCTCGGCGCACAACCCACTGCATGACGCCTTCACTGAGCGGATAGATCGGAGTGATTTTGGCGAACTCCTCAATCTGCTCCTCGACGTCGAGCAGTTCATATTCCGGCGACTGCATCTCCAGCGCGGTTTGCCCTTCCTTTACTTGCCCATAAGCGATGATTTCGCCCTTGTAACCTTCGAGTTTGCGTTTGACCCAGGGCTGGTTGAACCAAACCAGATAAAGTCCGCTGCGCTGGTCGGTAATCAAAGCGCGAATGAGGACGCGGCCGCCGCTCACCGGACGGGCATCCAGCTTCGCAAGTCGGCCGCGAACGGTGACATGCTGACCGGCTCTCAAGGAACTTAAGGGAGGAAGGTGTGTTCGGTCTTCGTACCGGCGGGGATAGTGGGCGAGGAGTTCGCCGACATTCATGATGCCCAGCTTGTTGAGCTGCTTCGCGAGTTCCGGACCCACTCCCTTCAGGAACTGGACAGGGGTTTCGGGGCCTCGTTGAAACGTTGGAGCACTCATGCGGTACCTTGCCAGTATGATGGACGACCACGGGCGCGGGCGAGACGCGCGTCATGACGATGAACTAGACGATCTCTCTCAACGCCTCGAAGCATTGAGAGCGAAATCTCTGGGCGGCGAGCTCCAAGGGGAGTCTGAGTTGAAGGCGGCGGCGGATGTGGATCGGCCCCGCGCGGAAATGCCCGAAGTTCCCGATTGGGAGTTTACGCGACCAAACATCCCGGGCCAACAAAAAATGGATGCCTCCGGCTACATGGGTTTGGGTGTCGGTTTGTCGGTCGCCTACACCCTTGTCGGTATGGCCGTTGCAGGATGGGGCATCGGGTGGCTCATCGATCGCGGAAGCGGCTCGGCTATCGCCCAAGGCGTCGGAACGCTGATCGGCGCGACCATTGGCCTCGCAGCCGGAATTTTTACGATCATCAAAGCCCAGAGCAAGGATAAAGGCGGCTGATGCTCGAGATAATGGGTGGCATTGTTCTCGGTCTTGCGGCCGGCCTATTCGGGGTCTGGACGCTGTATCAGGTGGTCCGGCTCCTCCGGGGCGCGGACACCAAGGCCGGCAACCTGTTCACGATCATGAGTTTCCTGGCTAAATTTCCGCTAATTGGCGGGCTGGGATACGTTGCATGGAGACTTGGCGAGCCCGCGCTCATCTCATTCACAGCGGCGATCGTGGTGGTATACTTCGCCCTGGTCTGGCGGGCAACCCGCACAGACCTTTATCGTGACTGAGACAACCATGGCCCCGATTCAGAGCTGGCTCCCTTCACTTCTCGCGTCCACTGCCGAAGGCGGTGAGGGCGGACATGGCGGCGGTTGGACCAACCCCGTCTTCTATACGCTTTTGATGGTCGTCTTGATGATGGCTTGGCTTTGGAGAGCACGCCAAGGCTACACGGCCAAAGGAATGACCAATCGATGGGCTGGCTATCTTGAGCAGCTTTATCTCTTCCTCGAAGGTTTTGCCCTCGGCATTATCGGCCCGCACGGCCGCAAGTACATGCCGATGTTGGCCACGTTCTGGCTCTTCATCTTCATCTCCTGTTTCGTCGGCCTTTTCACCGATTACACGCCGACGGCGGACTGGAGCCTTAACCTCGGCCTTGCCATCGTCGCCGTTCTCTATGTTCAGTGGGAAGGCATGAAGGCAAACGGCATCGCTGGTCACTTCAAGCACTTCGCGGGTCCGAAGATGGGCGGCGCACTCGTGCTCGTCTCCGGAATGATCTTCATCATCGAAATCCTGTCGGAAACGATGAAGATGCTGTCCCTTTCGCTTCGACTTTACGGAAACATCCACGGCGGTCATGAGGTCGTCTTGAATCTCAACAATCTGGGGAACTTCGCCATCGGGGGGACGGAAGTCCACCTACCGGTCGGTGGTCTGCTTCTCCCCATCAAGCTTCTCACGTGCATCGTGCAACCCCTGGTCTTCACGCTTCTCTTTTCCGTGTACCTTGGGCTTGTCACGCATCACGAAGAGGATCACGAGCATCACGGCGAAGCCCATGGCATGGAGACCGCTGCCGCTCACTAAACGTTTTCCGCTAGTTTTCTAGGGATCATTCATCAGGAGGAACATTCGAAAAAATGCTAGGACTCGGACTTGGACTTGCGGTTGGCATCGCCGCATTAGGTGTTGGAATTGGACAAGGTATTGCCGCAAACGGTGCGTTGAGCGGTATGGCACGACAGCCTGAGGCTTCCGGAAAGATTCAGACCGGTATGCTCATCGCTCTCGCGTTCATGGAGCTTGTCTTCCTGCTCACCTTCGTCGTCGCGCTCATCCTGCAGGGCAAACTCCCCGCCGGCGGCTAGACGAGAAACTTCAACTTGAGTCGGAGTTCTCGAGGGCACTCCGACTCCCCTACCTTTTTGGCTATTCGATGGCAGAACATCAACCGCAAACCAACAAGAAATCGAACCCGATCCTGCCAATCCTAGGATTGATCTTGGTCGGTCTGGGCGCAACCGTTCTCTCAAATGCGAACGTGCCGGTTCCGGGCCTTGCCCTGAACTTGGGTCACACCGCGGCGATGGTCGGCATGATGCTGCTCCTCTTCCCGGTCGTGAAGACGTTCTATACGGATCCGCTGGAATCGGCGATCCACGAACGTAACAGCAGCCTTGAGAGCACTTTCTCGGAAGCGGAATCGCTCCGCACCGAGATGGCCAACATGCGAACCAACTATGAGAAGCGGCTCGCCGAAACCGAAGCGGCCGCACGCGAGCAGATCCAGGCGGAAATCCGTCGGGCTCAAGAGCTTCGCGCGCAGTTGGAAGCGGATGCTCGCCGGCACGCCGACGACTATCTCAAGAAAGCTCAGGAAGAGATCGACATGGAGAAGAATCGGGTCCTTACCGATCTTCGCATCCACGTCGTGGATCTCACCATGGGCGCTACTGAGAAGATTCTCGGTGAGAACGTCGACAACGAACGAAACCGAAGACTCGTCACCGAGTTCATCGATCGGATCGAGGTCCCGGCGTAATGATCGATAACAAGGTCGCCAAACGATACGCACGCGCTTTCTTCAATGCCGCTCAAAAGCAAGGCATGATCGAGAGCGTGGAAAGCGATCTTAACGCGATCGCTCATCTGGTCGAGACTCATCCCGAGTTTCGCGGCTTCTTACAAAGCCCGCGGATCAGCCGGGACGATAAGATCGCGATCTCCGAGAAGCTCTTCTCCGATCGCATCACGGCCCTCACGATGAGCATGCTCCGGCTGATGCTGAACAAGCGTCGCGAGCTGGAGTTCCAAGGCGTGCGCCAAGAGTTCGTTATCCTTCGCCGAAATGAAGGCAATGTGCTCTACGCCAGTGTTTCCTCCGCAACCGAGCTCGACGAGGGTCAGAAAAAGGCCATCGTCGAGAAGCTCGCAAGCAAGTCGGGCAAGAGGGTCGAAGCGGACTTCCGCGTCGATGCCTCCCTGATCGGCGGAGTGAAAGTTGCCCTCGGCAACTATGTCTTGGATGGTTCGGTTCGCGGCACTTTCAACCGGCTGCGCGACCGCTTACGATACGATGTGTTGAAGCAAAACTAAGAGCAATTAAGAAAAATGGCTATTCGACCGGAAGAAATCACGAGCATTCTTGAAGCCGAACTTTCCAAGTTCGAGCGCAAGGTTGATGTTGAGCATATGGGCACCGTTCTCCAAGTGGGAGACGGCATCGCCCGCGTTCACGGCCTGCCGGACTGCCAAATGGGAGAGCTCCTCGAGTTCCCCGGTGGCATCATGGGCCTCGCGCTGAACCTCGAAGAGGATTCGATCGGCGCGGTCTTGATCTCGGACTCGTCCGCGATCAAGGAAGGCGACCCGGTTAAGGAAGCGGGACGCATTATCGAAATCCCGGTCGGCGATGCCATGCTCGGGCGCGTCGTCAACTCGCTCGGCCAGCCCATCGATGGACTCGGCAATGTCGCGGGTTCGGAGTTCCGCCGCTTGGAGACAAACGCCCCTGGCGTCGTCGATCGCCAGCCGGTTAAAGAACCCCTGCAGACGGGCATCAAGGCCATCGACGCCATGATCCCGGTCGGTCGTGGCCAGCGCGAGCTCGTTATCGGCGACCGCCAGACGGGCAAGACCCAGATTTGCGTCGACACGATTCTCAACCAGAAGTACACCCACCAGCCGGGCGAATCGCCCGTCTACTGCATCTATGTCGCTATCGGCCAGAAGCTCTCGAACGTCGCCCGCGTTGTTCAGACTTTGAAAGAGCACGGCGCCATGGAGTACACCACCGTCGTCGTCGCCTCGGCGTCGGACTCGAACGCTATGCAGTACCTGGCTCCGTTCGCCGGCGCCACCATCGGTGAGTTCTTCCGCGACAACGGCAAGCACGCGCTCGTCGTTTACGATGATCTTTCAAAGCACGCCGTCGCCTACCGAGCCTTGTCCCTCCTTCTGCGACGACCGCCAGGACGCGAAGCATATCCCGGAGACGTTTTCTACCTCCACAGCCGCCTCCTCGAGCGCGCCGCAAAGCTCTCAGACGAGCACGGCGCCGGGTCGCTGACGGCTCTGCCGATCATCGAAACCCAGGCGGGTGACGTTTCGGCTTACATTCCGACGAACGTTATCTCGATTACGGACGGCCAGATCTACCTCGAGCCGGACCTGTTCTTTGCCGGTGTCCGACCCGCTCTTAACGTCGGTATCTCGGTTAGCCGAGTAGGTGGTAACGCCCAGATCAAGGCTATGAAGCAGGTCGCCGGTAAGTTGAAGCTGGAAATGGCGCAGTTCCGCGACGTGCAAGCGTTCGCCCAGTTCGCCTCCGACCTCGACAAAGCCACGCAGATGCAGCTCATCCGCGGTCAGCGTCTGACCGAACTCCTCAAGCAGGATCTCGCGTCGCCGTACGATGTTGTCGACCAGATCGTTCTAATCTTCGCCGGCACGGCGGGAGTTCTCGACGACTTGACCAACGAGCAAGTTAAGCCCTTCGAGTTCGGACTCCTCGCCTTCATCAAGGACAAGTACGCGGTCGTCATGGAATCGATCAAATCCGAGAAGGCTGTCAGCAAGGACACGGAAGAGACGATGAAGAAGGCTATTGCCGAGTTCAAAGCGCAGTTCACGGCTTAGTGAATAGTGAGTGGTGAATGGTGAATGGGCGAACAGCCACCAACCAACCATCCACTACTCGCCATTCTCCAAAACCGAGATTAGTTGAAAGCAGAATAACGATGCGATAGTGAACCGAGTCAGTTTCGACCATTCACTATTCACCACTCACCATTCACCACTCACCATTCACCCGAAGATGGCAAACCTTAAGCAGATCAGGCAGCGGATCAAGTCCGCGAAGAACATCCAGCAGATCACTCGCGCGATGAAGCTGGTCGCGGCGGCGCGCCTCAAGAAGGCGACCGATCGCGTGCTCGAGGCGCGGCCTTACAGCGAGAAGCTCCGCGCGATCATGCTGTCCCTGGCCAATGCGGGCGAACTGCCGTCGCATCCGCTTATGGACAAACGCGAAGTCAACCGAGTGGGCGTCATTCTGATCAGCGCCGATCGCGGGCTCGCTGGATCTTATAACACCAATATTATCCGCCGAGGATGGGACTTCCTCAAGTCGATCGATGTCGACAAGACTCTAATCACGGTCGGCCGAAAGGGCAACGTATTCCTAAGCAAGCGCGGCTTCCATGTGAGCATGAATCACACCGTGCCCAGCGCCGGCGCGCGCTATGAAGATGCCGTCATCGTCGCCACGAAGGCTCGCGAAATGTACGAGTCTGGCGAAGTCGACGCGGTCTACATCGTCTACGCTAAATTCTTTTCCGCGATTCGTCAGGTTCCTCAGGTCATCCAGCTTCTGCCGATCGTGGCCCCCGAAAGCGACGGCGTTGCTGTCAACTCGGACTACGTCTTCGAGCCGGATGCCGCCGGACTGCTGAACACACTTCTTCCCCGCTACTTCATGGCCCTCGTATGGCAAGCCATGATGGAAGCCACCGCCAGCGAGCACGGCTCGCGCATGAGCGCGATGACCAGCGCGACGGACAATGCGGGCAAGATGATTCAGAACCTGACTCTAAAGGCCAACCGCGAACGCCAAGCCACGATCACCAAGGAGATCTTGGAAGTCGTCGGCGGCGCCGAAGCGCTCAACGCCTAGGGTTGTTTTCGCCATCCGAGGGCGGAATGGCGGGAACTCCCTCCCAAGAGCCGGCTCGCATCGGAGGGATTGTGGCACCGCTCCGCGGAGCTTGCCCTCTACGTCACGCTCCAGGGGAAACGCTTCGCTCAATCCCCTGGCTAAGGGTGTATGTCCCCCCTGGGGACGGCTAGTCGGATATTGACGAGCTCGTTATCCGGGACCGCGCTCCGCTGCTGCGTAAGTACGAACAAGACAAACTGGACCATTGCAATGAAGAAGCTTGAAAAGGCCGTCGCCGCGACACGATCATCCGCGGCCTACAAATGACCGAGCCGATTGCTTTGCACGACGACCAGCCGTCCCCGTTAGGGGACAAACAACGCTAGCCAGGGGATTGAGCGAAGCGTTTCCCCTGGTAGAAGGGGCGGACTCCTCGCACCCCAGCGGGGTGCCACAATCCGGCAGAGCCCAAGCCGACTATCCCAGGGCACCCAAAACATCGACCGCGCGGCGCGAAGCGCGCACATCGTGGACCCGTAGCACCCTAACTCCCTTGATCTGAGCCCATGCCTGCATCGCAAGCGTCCCCTCCAGACGGTCCTCGACAGCAGCCCCCCCGGTCAACTTCCCGATGAAGCTCTTTCGGCTAACCCCTAAGAGAACCGGATACGTCGTCGCTGCGAAGCGGTCGAGGTTCCGGAGAATCGACAAGTTGTGATCCAGGGACTTGCCAAAGCCCACCCCCGGGTCGATCCAAATCTGCGGAGACCGCACGGACGTGGCCCGTTCCACCAGATACGCGAGCACTTCCTCGACGACGTCCTCATAGAAAGGCTCTTTCTGCATCGTCCGCGGGTCGCCCTGCATGTGCATGATGCACACACCGCACTGCGTTTCCTCGACAACCGAAACCATCTCCGGCGATCGCAGCCCACTCACATCGTTCACCAAGAATGCACCGGCATCGATCGCCGCCCGGGCAACCGAGGGCTTCATTGTGTCGATGCTGATGGGAATGAGCTTTGCGAGCTCGGCGACGACCGGGATGACGCGCCCAAGCTCCTCTTCCTCCGAAACCGGATCCGCCCCGGGCCGAGTGCTTTCTCCACCAACATCCAAGAGATCGGCGCCCTCATCAATCATCTGCCGACCATGCTCAATGGCCAATAGCGGATCAGAATAGCGGCCGCCATCGCTAAAGGAATCGGGCGTCACATTCAAAATGCCCATGATCGCGGGGCGATCCGGGGGCAGAATCACTCGAACGCCCTCACAATCTCCACCACCCCGCGTACGGTCTCTTCTTCGATTTCCAGGTGCGATCCGTAATTCACCGGCATCGGCAGCTCCGAGGTGGGATCGGTCACGGACCGGAAAGGTCCGAAGTGCAGGGCTCGCGGGGCCATCGGCCCGACGAAAAGACGATCCAAAACCGCCTGAACATTGTTGGGACGTATGCCCTCGCAAGGCTGGATTTCGATGTCGCGGCCCGCCTTTGCAATGAGCTTTTCCAGCGTGTCCAACCCACCCAAGATGTCTTTGGACTGCCCGCTGGTCAGCACCCGGCTTACGCCGGCATCGATCAAGGCTTCCAGGGCCTCGAACGGGTCGGGAGTCACATCGAACGCCCGGTGGCACATAACGGGCACCTGGGACGCGATGCGGGCGAGGTCGCGCATGCGAGGCATGTCGATCCGGCCATCCTCAAGCAGGATTCCAAGCACTAAGCCGTGAGCCCCCGCTTCCAACAGTGCTTCCGCTTCACGAAACATCGTGTCGAACTCCGAACTTGAGTAGCAGAAGCCACCCTCCCGTGGCCGCACCATGGCCATGATTGGAAGCCGTGTCACCCGGAGGCAAGCCTTCAGCAAGCCGTTGGAAGGCGTCACTCCGCCCGCCACAATGCCTGCGCACAGCTCAATCCTATTCGCGCCCGCGCGGTCGATCGAAAAACAATCCTGGACACTGCAGGCAACAACCTCGACTTGAATGGGCATTGCAAAGACCATACCCCTCGCACGAGTTGCAAAAATGCGTGTGGGTCGCGGATGCCCGTCCCGGGACAGTCCCTAGACCGTCACTTCACCGAAATGGTTAAGGAGTAACGAGACTCCTTGGATCCCGGTAGGGCGGCTCCGACTCAAACGCTGCCAATCGATCCAAGAACTCTTCAAGGGTCTGCAAGACCTTCAATTCATCGAAA
This sequence comes from Fimbriimonadaceae bacterium, assembly GCA_046598515.1. Lineage (GTDB taxonomy): Bacteria > Armatimonadota > Fimbriimonadia > Fimbriimonadales > Fimbriimonadaceae > JANJUB01. The sequence goes on from JBKJIP010000177.1 coordinate 20,590, forward strand.
TGAGTGAAGTTGCCGTGTCGCTGCGCCATTTTCATCCATTGCTTCAGCCGCATAAGAGTGACCCTCGTCCGGCTTGGATCAAAGCCGTCCATCAGTTCGGCCAGGTGCCGAAAGCGGTGGCTCCAGGGTTCTTCGATTGAGTCACCGCTGAAGATCCCGAGTTCACGGGCGATGCGCGCGGGCAACATGGGATCCGCCAAGGCTCCCCGCCCGATCATGAAGTGCGTACACTCGCTCTCTTCCCGGCACCGCAGAAAGTCTTCAAATGTCCAGATGTCGCCGTTCGCGATCACGGGCAGCCCCAAATCTCGGCGAACTTGAGCCATCGGTTTCCAGAAGACCGGCGGTGCGTAGCCTTGGGCGCGGGTTCGACCGTGAATCGTGATCCACGACGCCCCGCCTTCCGCCGCCATCGTGGCGTTCTCGTGGATGTTTTCGATCGAATCCCATCCCAAACGCAGCTTCGCGGAAACCGGGATATCCGTTGGGACAACAGACCGCACCGCCGCGACGATCTCGCGAATCCGGCAGGGATGCTTAAGGAGGGACGCGCCTCCGTCGTGGCGATTTACGGTAGGGGCCGGGCAGCCGAAGTTGATGTCGATCGCTGTCGCTCCCGCCGCGACGGCGGCAATGGCCGTCTGCCCCATTAGATCGGGATCGCCACCCAGGAGCTGAACCTGGACCGGGAGTCCGTTGATAGTTCGCGCGCCCACGGCAAGTTCGGGAACATCTCGCCGGAAGACTTTCGGCGGAATGACCACGCTGCTCACCCGCATAAACTCGGAAACAGCATAGCTGAACGCCCCCGTCGCGCCCTGCAAGGCGCGCATCGGCGCGTCCGTGATGCCTTCCATCGGCGCGAGAACCAACGCGGGTTTGTTCGGATCGAGCATTCGATTTACCACCTCAGAATGGCAGGTCCGAGCAAAAGCTGACCTTCTTGCCGGGCAGAACCGGAGGCCAGAGTGGAAGAACGCGCGTGGAATGGAGAGGATTCTTGTTTTTCTGGGCGCACTCTTGGCGACCCTTTATTGATCCGTGCTATCCCGCGACTTCCCTTTCGGAACGGCATCGCAGCCGATCCCGACGGACGGCCCACCATGTCGCCCGCCGAGCTACGGTTCTATCAAGTCTTGTTGCAGTGCATCCCCGCCGGTTATGAGGTCTGGGCCAAGGCGAATCTGAACCAGTACTCGGCGACCTGTGCCGGCTGCGTCGACTTTCTCTTGACCTACGGGTCCGACAAAACTCCCGCCCTCGTCATCGATTTCGATGAGGAGACGCCGCTCGGCATTCGTCCCAAGGCCCCGAGCACTTCTTCCCTAGCCGGACTGGCCATCCTGCGGATTCCGATGGCTGGTGAGTATTCCCCCTTGCTGGTGAAAGCGAAGATCACGCAGTCCTTGACGGCTAAAGATCGGATAGCGGCCTAGCGGGCAGAGAGGAGAAAGGTCGTGATTGCACCATGTTCACCTGCTTCCCGATGAATATCCACTCGATATCTTGAGGGATGCCCTTGAAGAGCTTCTGGATGGACGAAGCATTCGCCGTAACCCGGCTGGCTCTCAAAAGCGGAGGGATTGAGCTCGCCCAACTTCTGCGTCCTTTTCTGCGGCATCATTCCGTGGCTACCCTGCGGTTTATCCGTCCGGAAGGAACCGCCGAAGACACAGAAGGGAACGCAGAAGGCGTTGACCCAGCGCTTCTGTGTCCCTTTCGGCGGCATTATTCTGCGCCCGCTGCGGTTATCCGCCCGGAGGGACCGCCGAGAACACAGAAGGGGAACGCAGAAGGAGTTGACCCCTAAAGGAGGCTCCATTAAGGATAAGATCGGCGTCAAAACGGGGCTGAACCCGGCCCGGTTGAACCTGAGAATCGTCTAAAAGGATAGGAGTAGAACAATGTTGAAGCGAACGATACTAACACTTTCCGCGACCGCACTTATGAGCCTTTCTATGGCGCAGAGCGATGGGCGGTCGTTCGATGCCGCGGTCGAGTTGGTGCCAGGTATGACCGTCGAAAGAGCCGGCGTGATTTACGGCGGCGACTATAGCAAGGGACTTCTTCAGAACGGCGACATCGTGCGAACCGATGCTCAAGCGGGCAACTACACGATCGTCACTTCGGACGGCAGTGTCATCACGCTTAGCCCGAATACGGAACTGATGATCGCGGGTGGCTTGAAGGGCTACGATGTTTTCCAAGTCAACCAGGGTTCGGCGTCCCTGAGCGGCAACGCCTACAATGGCGCCTCTGTCAGCTCATATTTCCGCACCTTGCTGACAAATCGAACCAACACGGATGTCGTGAGTGAGCGCGAATACGAACCGGTCGGCGGTCCTTATGCTCGCGCCTACTATGGCCCAGCGGTTGGAGTTTATGGACCGATCAACTCCAATCTGAACAATGTAGTGATCCAACCGTGGTCGTCGACGTACTGGCAGACGACTCCGTTTCCGGTGAACACATGGTGGACACGCTGGAACGGCTGGACCAACTACTAATCGATCTCACCCTCCCATGACCCATCCCCCCCGCCCCTCGCTTCCCACTTGGGAAGTTGAGGGGTTTAATCTCATCAATGCCGAACATTTACAGTAGGAATTTGGCCGTCTCGCCCAAGGACGGCTATAATACGGTGTCCCCGTTACACACGGGTTCCGTTGAAGGTGAATAGCAATCAGACATTATCGTAGAGAAAGTCGACCGGAAGGTCCAGTCATCAATGAGCGCGTGCTGCGCTTCCGAGATATCCGCTTGATCGGCGCCGAAGGCGAACAGATCGGCATTTTGCAATCCCGCCAGGCCCTTACCATGGCCAAAGAGCAGGGACTCGACCTTGTGATGGTCGCTCCGAACGCCCAGCCTCCGGTCTGCCGCATCCTCGATTACGGCAAGTTCAAGTACCTGACCGAGAAGCAGAAGAAGGAGAGCAAGAGCAAATCTCAGGAAGTAAAGGGTATAAAGATCAGTCCGCGAATTGCCGAGCACGACGTCCAGACTGCGTTGAAAAAGACGGTGCAGTTTCTGGGTGAGGGACATAAGGTCAAGATCACTTGCCAGTTCCGAGCGCGCGAAGTAACTCATCCGGAGCTTGGCATGAACAAGCTCTTGAAGATGGCGGATCAAGTCAAAGACTTGGCTACGGTCGAGAGAACGCCTTCGATGGAAGGCAGGCTCATGATCATGATTCTGGTTCCGAAACCGCAGACAGGGAAAAAGAAAGATGCCAAAGCTGAAAACGCACAAGACGGCCGCGAAGAGATTCAAAGTGACGGGCTCGGGGAAGATCACTCGACGGAAGTCGGGGAACAGCCACCAGTTTCTTCATAAATCGGGAGCGCAGAAGCGCCGCCTAGAAAGCGAACCCGTACTCTTCAAGGGTGAAGAAAAGCGCGTCAAGCGCATGCTCGGAATGTAAAAGCACGGCCCCCGGGCCGTGCTTCAACTCTACCGCTACCGCCCCCCGCACGCAATCGGGATCAGGCTGGGAACCGGTCCAACCAACAAAGGAGACTATAAATGGCAAGAATTAAACGTGGCCTGATGCGCCACAAACGCCACAAGAAGATCATCGGCAAGGCGGCCGGCTATTTCGGCCGTAAGAAGAACGTCTTTAAGAGAGCCCACGAACAGGTCATGAAGTCGGGGCAGTACGCCTTCCGCGACCGACGTGCGAAGAAGGGCGAGTTCCGAAGACTCTGGATCGTCCGCATCTCCGGCGCCTGCTTCCAGTGCGGCGTCAAGTACAACGATCTTATCGCCGGAATGACCAAAAAGGGCATGCAAGTCAACCGCAAGATGCTCAGCGAGCTCGCAATCCACGATATGGACGCGTTCCGAAAGGTCGTCGAGCAAGCCGTAGCTTAGAGACATTTGGCTAAACAAGAGCCCCGAGGATTCCTCGGGGCTCTTTTGCTTAGCTGATAAGCCAAGGGAGTGCGAGGATGCAACGTGCCTCGCAGCGCACAGGACACGGTTAATGTCGAAGGGGGCATATGGCTCTGGAGACGACTTGGCTTCGAATCACGTACTATCCAACTGAATGAACAAAAGGCTCTATAAGATTCCGACAGGCTTGGCGACATGCGCTGCGAGGCACGTTGCATCCTCGCACTCCCTTGGCTTCGGGATGAATTGATGCGGCGCGCTTTCACCTTGATTGAGCTTCTTGTGGTGATCGCGATCATCTCGATCCTTGCCGCTACGCTCTTCCCCGTCTTCGCACGGGCCAAGGAAGCCGCCAAAAAATCCAACTGCCTGAGCAACATGCGACAGATCGGCATCGGCTTCGGGCTCTACCTGCCTGACTACGACGATATCCTGCCCGACCGTCGAGATCTCAAATCATCCTTGCCCGGCGGATATCGACCTTGGACAACCTGGCCGCCGAGCGACCCTCGTGGAGGCTGGGCAATCGAAGTTCTCGAGCCATACATCAAGGGGAACGGAATCTGGGTCTGTCCCTCAGGACAGGGGCTGTTTTCAAACACGATTCAGGGCGTCCAGGCCAATTCGACGGGGGTCAAGACGAACTACTGGCTTTGGCGATTCGATCGCCCGGACGACCCCGTGCCCCTCGATAACTTCTGGGGCAAATCCGAGCTTCAATGCGTCGCCGACCTCCAAGTTGCCAATAATCCGACGGTCAAGTATCCCGAAGGCGTCAGTGATGTCGCCATGATCTGGGATCCCTATTTCCCCAAGACCATTCCCACCGCTCCCGCTGCGGTGAAGGGCAAGGCAACGCACCCCAAGGGTTTCAACAACCTGTATCTGGACTGGCACGCCAAGTTCGTTTTCGACCGGCGCGTCGACTAGTGAAACTCAGTTGTGGGATGCGGGGGTTCGTACCGCGTCTCTCCGAGCCTCGGAATGTCGCGGTACGAACCCCCGCGACCCACAATTGGCCCACGGTGGGCCGGACCGGTCGTCACCGCCATCCGAAGGCGGAATGGCGGGAACAGGTTTTGCCAGTATGGCACCCCGATTTGCCCAGGGGAACCAGAAGCCTAGTCTTCCTGTTTCTCGTCCTAAGGTCAGCCGTTAGGCGAACTGAATGGGAGACTGAATGCTTACTTGGATGCGCCAGCTGGACAAGCTGCTTCGCGGAGACGCGACCCAACTCGACTCACTTAAGACGGGCAAGATCGAATTCCCGGCGAAGGGCGTGCTGATCTCGGCCATCATGCTTGCCGCGTCCTACGGCATCTGCATGGGCATCTTCGCAGTGCTCCGCACCGGTGGCTCGCCGAACGGATGGATGCAGATGCTCGCATCGGTTGTGAAACTGCCGATGCTGTTCATGCTGACCCTGTTCGTGACTCTGCCCTCGCTCTATGTATTCAACGCCCTCGTCGGATCGAGGCTCACCCTGACATCCGTGATCCATCTGCTTATCGCAAGCATGGCCGTCACCGTCACGGTTTTAGCTTCCCTCGGCCCGATCATCGCGTTCTTCTCGTTGAGCACCACGAGTCACCCCTTCATGGTGCTGCTGAACGTTACCGCCGCTTCGATCGCGGGCATCCTCGGCATGAAGTTCCTTTTCCACACGCTGAACCGGCTCGTCTTTTCGAGGGAACTGAAAGAGGCCCCCGCCCCGCCGCCGGTTCTCTCCGCCAACGTGATGACGGAAACGCCGGATGCCCAAGCCGAAATCGTGCCCGCATTGCCGGATCGGCGGCTCGCGCCTCTCGATCCCGGTGGTCTATCGCAAAGCTCAGACGCGAAGAGCGTATTCCGGGTCTGGGTCATGGTGTTCGCACTCGTCGGAGCCCAGATGAGTTGGGTGCTACGACCGTTCGTCGGAAGCCCGGGCCTCGAGTTCGCCTGGTTCCGCGAAAGGGAAGCGAACTTCTTCATCGCGGTCTTCGACCTGCTCCGCTCGCTTTTCGGAGGCTGATGTCCAAGGTCGGCTTCTTCCCTACTCTCGACGGTCTGCTGCGCAGCCGAAAAGAGACGCTCGATGCCTTCACGCCTCAGGCGGCGATGCTCACGCTTGTCGTCTGCGGGAGTGTGTATGGGGCGGCGATGGGGAGCTATGGCGGCGAGCAAAGCCCGCGGGCCTTGCAAATGGTCTACTCGGCGCTCAAAGTGCCGATGCTCATCGGGATCACATCCCTGCTGAGCCTGCCTTCGATTTTCGTAGTGTCGACGCTATTCGGCCTCAGAGATGATTTCGCTCACTCTCTGAAGGCATTGATGGCCACCCAAGGCGTCATGGCCATCCTCCTCGCGTCGTTCGCGCCATTCACGCTGCTGTGGTACGCGTCATCGACCGACTACAACGCTTCCCTGCTCTTTAACGGCCTGATGTTCGGGGTCGCGAGTATATTCGCGCAACGGGTTCTGAAGAAGCTGTACGGCCCCCTCATAGAGCGCGATCCGCGCCACAAGAACATGCTGCGGGTCTGGCTGATCACGTATGCCTTCATCGGCATCCAGATGGGCTGGGTGCTCCGGCCCTTCATTGGGAACCCGGATGATCCGACCACGTTCTTCCGGCCCGAAGCATGGGGCAATGCCTACGAGGTCGTCGCCCACAACCTGCGCCAGGTTCTATCTGGAAAGTAATCGCCGCGAAGCTTGCAGGCCGGGGGTTGTGGCACCCCTGCCGGGGTGCGCCTTTTTCGTGATCCTTACCCGGGGTGTCGCTTTGCTCTACCCCGG
>JBKJIP010000207.1:0-23578 GCA_046598515.1 Fimbriimonadaceae bacterium
CCTCGGGCCTTTTGGCACTCGGCGAGGCCGGTCACCACCTTCGTGATTCGGTCCTTGTAGCGAACATCGCCCGACCGGGCGAACTCCTGAGCGCAAGCCGTCAAGAAGTGGCCCAGAGAGTGTCCCGAGAGCCCGCCCGACTCCCAGCTACCGTAGTTGCGGCTCTCCGTCTTGATCCCGCTGTTCGCACGGAAACCGCCGAGCAATCGATCGATATCGAGTTCGAGGAGGTACTTCGAGGTGAGCCCATGGGCAGTCTCGAAGGGTCCGGGCAAAAGCCGAACCGCGCCCAGAGGGAAAGGCTCGGCGATCTTCGGCGGCAGAGCGGCTTGAGTCAAAGAAATGGCGGCGAGGAGGATGATCATGGTTGGCGACGACATTCCCATAATACTAACGTTTTGGCCCGCGACACTCTTATGAAATCGATTGCACTTCTCGCCCTGCTTTTCGCCTCCCTGAGCCCCTCTCTTGCCGCGGATCTGCACCTCGCGGATTACTCGCTGAAGCTCGACGACGAATCCGGAGTGGCCTACGAACTGCGACCGAAGACAGTGAAGACCTTTGACCTTCTGCCGTCGGACCGACTGACCGTCCGCAAGGCGGACCGGTTCGTCCACCTTGGCGATATCAGCCTTCGAGTTCGACAAACCGGGGGTGCGTGGACTGAGCATCGGAGCTTCACCAAGCGGGTGCCCATGACCAAACAGGCCGACGGATCGTATGACCTCGACGCCGCCCTTCCCGATTGCCCCTTGCGAGTCATCCGCCGCTGGACGACGGAGGGGGGACGCCTCGCCCTCGTCTTCGAGGTCTCGAATCCGGGCAAGGATGCCATCGAGATCGGCGCTCTTGGCATTCCGATGCCGTTCAACAACATCATTCGCGAGCGAAGCTTGGTTGAAGCCCATGCGAAGTGTTCATTTACGGATCCGTACATCGGCCAAGACGCCGGTTATCTGCGGGTGACTCAGCTTAATGGAATCGGGCCGACGATGATCGTGACCCCACTCGGCAAGACTCCACTCGAAGCCTGGCAGCTCGTGCGAGAGCCTATGGCGCCGAACCAAGTTTTCGAGGGAATGATGGAGTGGATGGTCCATACCCGCGCCTATGCCGATCAAGAGTGGAAGGGCGTGACCCAGTGGAATGAGCCGACTTCGGCCCTCATGAAGCCTGGCGAGTCGCGCACCTATGGCGTTCGATTCAGCCCAGCTTCCAGTATTCGAGGGATCGAGGACGCGTTGATTCGCGAGAAGCGGCCGGTCGCCGTCGGCTTGCCCGGTTACGTCCTGCCGATGGACCAGGAGGCCCGACTTTTCCTGAGATATGGCCAGAAGGTGACCACACTAAATGTGGAGCCGAAAGGCTCGCTGACTTGGACGCCGAACAAGGAAGGCAGGAATGGCTGGGCGGGCTACACCTTGAAAGGGAAGGCCTTCGGCCGCTCGCGCTTGACCGTCGACTACGCCGATGGCACCCGCCAAACCGTCAGCTACTATGTGATCAAGCCCGCCGCCACGGCGGTCGCCGATATGGGACGGTTTCTAACCACTAAGGCTTGGTTCACGGACAAGAGCGACCCCTTCGGTAGGGCTCCCTCGGCCATAAGCTACGATCGCGAGGAGGATGCCCAAGTGGTCCAAGACAGCCGAGTCTGGATCGCCGGTTTGGGCGATGAGGGCGGCTCCGGCAACTGGTTGGCGCTTGCGATGAAGGCATTTGGCCAGCCGAATGCCGGAGAGGTGGCCAAGCTCGAATCGTTCATCGATGGAGTCCTGTGGGGCCATCTCCAGTTCAAGGAAGGCCCGAACACCTATGGTGTCCGCAAGAGCGTGTTCTACTACGATCCGAAGGAACTGCCGACCTTCGCGTATAACCCCAAGTTCAACTGGACGAGCTGGACGTCTTGGACCAAGAAGGCGACCGACGATATCGGCCGCGGTTACAACTATCCGCACGTGGTTTCGGCTTATTGGGCCATGTACCGAGTGGCCCGAAACCATCCCGAGATGGCCAAAGCGCATCCTTGGACTTGGTATCTGGAACAAGCCTATCGAACCACGGAGTTTCTGACAAGCCGCAACGATCGGGGCCGTGATCGCGTTGGGTACTGGCGGCTGGGGCTGATGAATGGCAGCGTCTTCGGACTTCTGCTCGATGATCTGAAGCGGGAAGGCTGGACCGAGAAAGCCGCCCTCATCGAATCGCGCATGAAGCTTCGGGCGGATCGCTGGAAGAATGAGGCGTATCCCTTCGGGAGCGAGATGCCATGGGATTCGACGGGCCAGGAAGAGGTTTACAACTGGTGTAAGCGGTTCGGCTATGAGGAGAAGGCGCAGGTCACGCTCAACTCGATCCTGGCCTATAACCCGACGGTGCCGCACTGGGGCTACAACGGCAACGCCCGCCGTTACTGGGACTTCCTCTACGGCGGCAAGCTGTCTCGCATCGAGCGGCAGATTCATCACTATGGGTCGGGTCTGAACGCAATTCCTGTGCTGAACGAATATCGCGAACATCCGGATGACCTCTATCTGCTGCGGGTGGGTTACGGCGGGACGATGGGCGCGCTGTCGAACATCGATCAGGGCGGCTTCGCATCCGCCGCCTTCCACTCGTTTCCCTCTACTCTGAAGTGGGATGCCTATTCGGGCGACTACGGGCCGAACTTCTTTGGGCATGCTTACAACACGGCGGCTTACTTGGTTGATACCAAGGACTTCGGCTGGCAAGGTTTTGGCGGCCGAGTTTCCCGTGAGGGGGCATGGGTGAAGATCGTGCCTCTGGACTCCTTCCGTTCGCGAGTTTTCTTGGCTCCGGTTGGCCTGTATTTGACTCTGGACTCGGGCGCGTTCCAGAGTGTGTCGTTCAACCCATCGAGCAGGTCGGTTCGTATTGCTTTTGCCCCGGGGCAGTCGGCCCGGCTTAGGTTGGAGACGACGGCGAAGGGGATGCCGAAGTTTGTGGTGAGAGGTCTGAAAGTGGACGCGGGCGCGTTCACGATTCCGGTGGGAGCGAAGGCCACGGTTTTGGATCTCCGGCCCTAACTGCTTGCGATGGAGTTGTTGGCGATTCCGACATCTAGAACCGCAGAAGAGCGGAAGAGCAATTGTGGGATGCGGGGGTTTATACCGCGTTACTCCAAGAGCTTGGAATGGCGTGGTACGAACCCCCGCGCCCCACAATTGGGAACCTATGCTGAGGAGCCGAAAACCCGGAGCCGGAACCCGAATTCCGAGCTTCCGGAACCCTCACCCCCCTGCCCCCTCTCCCTAATCGGTACGAACATCCGATCAAGGAGAGGGGGAGTGACTTGCTACTTCAGCAAATCCTGCACTACGTGTCCGTGCACGTCGGTCAACCGGAAATCTCTTCCCTGATACCGGTAGGTCAGCTTCGTGTGGTCGATGCCCATGAGATGCAGCATCGTCGCGTTCATATCGTGGATATGAACCGCGCCGGGGGTGAAGTGATCCACCGACGGCTCGATCACCTTGCCGTCGGCGTCGACGATGTTGTAGGAATAGTCATCGGTGTTTCCGTAGACCATGCCGGGTTTGACGCCGCCGCCGGCCATCCAGCGGGTGAAGCATCTTGGGTGATGGTCTCGGCCGTAGTTCTCTCTGGTCAAAGGGCCCTGGCAGTAGATCGTGCGGCCAAACTCTCCGCCCCAAACCACCAGCGTGTCATCAAGCATGCCGCGGGCTTTGAGGTCTTTGATGAGGGCGGCGGAGGCTTGGTCTACATCTTTGCATTGGGAAGGGAGGTCGCCGGTGAGGTTGCCGTGCTGATCCCAGCCTCGGTGCCAGATCTGGATAAACCGTACGCCGCGCTCGGCCATGCGGCGGGCTAAGAGGCAATTGGCGGCGAAGGTGCCGGGGGTCTTCGCGTCTTTGCCGTACAGCTCGAACGTCGCTTCCGATTCGCCGGAGAGGTCCATGAGGTCGGGCACGCTTGTTTGCATGCGATAAGCCATCTCGTATTGGCTGATTCTCGCGGCGATTTCGGGGTCGCCGAACTCGTCGAGCTGCATGTGATTCAGCTTCGAGAGGTCGTCCAGCATATCGCGGCGGGTCTTTCTTTCCACGCCCTTGGGGTCGTTCAGATAGAGCACGGGGTCGCCGCTGGAGCGTAGGCTGACGCCCTGGTGGTCGCTGGGCAGGAAGCCGGTGCCCCAGAGCCGCGCGTACAGGGCTTGGTCAACCTTGCCGTTGCCGACCTTGCTATGCAGGACGACATAAGTGGGCAGATCTTCGTTCATGCTGCCGAGACCGTAGCTGACCCATGCGCCAAAGCTGGGCCGGCCGGGGAGCTGGGAGCCGGTTTGGATGTAGGTGACGGCGGGATCGTGGTTGATCGCCTCCGTCCACATGGACTTGATGACGCAAAGCTCGCTCGCGATGCCGGCGGTGTAGGGAAGCAGCTCGCTCACCCATAGGCCGTCGCCACCGTTCTCGTGCTTCGTGAATTTGTAGCGGCTGGGCGCGACGGGGAAGCGGGCCTGGCCGCTCGTCATGGTCGTGATGCGCTGGCCGTTTCGAATGCTGTCGGGCAGATCCTTGTCGAACTCGACGTCCATCTTCGGCTTGAAGTCGAAGAGGTCGAGCTGGCTGGGCCCGCCGTTCATGAAAAGCATGATCACCCGCTTCGCCTTGGGAGCATAGTTCGGCATGCCCGGCAACCCTGGGCGAGGGTTGCCCATCTTCGCCTGCTGGCCGGAAGCGGCCGCGATCGCCGCGAAACCGGCACCCATGCCGGAACCGCGCAGCAGCGTGTGCAGCGCCGCGCTACCCACGCCCATGGCCGTTCGGCCGAAGAGCTGTCGGCGGGTCATCAACAATTCAAATTCGCGTTCTGGATTCATTTGGTTCTTTCCCACCTATCTGGGTGGTATCTCGGGTTTGTCTTTCCCCACCCCCTGCCCCCTCCCCGCGACACGATACATTCGCGGAGAGGGGGTGGGCCATGGTTTAGTGTTGGGTTAGAAATTCGTCGAGGTTGAAGAGGGTGCTGGAGATCATGGTCCAGGTGGCGACTTCGGCGTCGTCCAGCTTCTTTCGCGGGGCCAAGCCAACTTTTGCCAGCTCTTGAGCTTCAGAGGGGGTCGCTCGGAAGGCCATCAGATAGCGATTGGCGGCGTCGGTCAGGATCTTGACTTCTTGGGGCTTGGGATCGCGGGCGAGAGCCAAGCGCACGGCGAGTTTGACTCGCTCATCCGTGGTCTTGCCCGTGCTCACGATCCGCTCTCCAAAAACGCGGGCGGCTTCGAGGAAGGCGGGCTCGTTCATGGTTACGAGGGCTTGGAGCGGGGTGTTCGTTCGACCTCTTCGCACGACGCACATCTCCCGCATGGGGGCATCGAAGGTGAGCATGATCGGGTGCGGACTGGTGCGCTTCCAGAAGAGATAGAGGCTGCGACGATAAATGGACTCATTCGTATCGGCGACGTACTTCGAGGTGTTGCTGTCCGCAAAGGCGACATCTTCCCAGAGGCCGGCGGGCTGATAGGGCCGGAAGCCTTTACCGCCCATTCGCTCTAGCAGGAGACCAGCCGAGAAGAGAGCTTGATCGCGGAGCACTTCAGCATCGAGGCGGAAACGGGGGCCGCGGGAGACGAGTCGATTCTCAGGGTCCTTCAACTGCTTCTCTTCGCTGACAACGGCCGCCTGGCGGAACGAAGCGCTCGTCAAGATTAGCTTGTGCAGTTTTTTCAGGCTATAGCCGTCCTTCACGAACTTGACGGCGAGGTAGTCGAGCAACTCCGGGTGGCTGGGGAACTCGCCTTGGTTGCCGAAATCTTCAGCAGTCTTGACGATGCCGGTGCCGAAATGCTGCTGCCAGACGCGGTTCACGAAGACGCGATTGACGAGCGGGTTCTTGGAATCCACCAGCCATTTCGCGAATCCAAGGCGATTGTTCTCGGCGTTCGGCGGCATCTCTCCGAGCGCTTTTGGAAGGGCCCGCTTCACTTCTGTCGTCGGCAAGTTGTATTCGCCTCGGCGGAGGATGAAGGCAGGTCTGGCTTTGGGCAGTTCCTGAGCGACGAGCGTCATCGGGATCTTGGCGTCGAGATCGCGGTACTCCTTGAGGAGTTTGCGGTAACCCAGCGACTTGGGCGATTCCGGGCCGAGCTCGAGGAAGAGGGGACGGAGAAGAGCATCGTTCTTGGACTTGAAAACGTTGTCGATCCGCTGCTCTTTGGGATCGCCATAAATGTAGCGAAAGCCATCGCCGGATCCGGCGTTGATGATCTTGACAACGAGCTTGTTTTCACCCTGTTTCAGGTCGAGAGTAACGGGATCACCCTTGGCGGCGATGCCTCGCAGAACCTTGTTGTTGTGAACGAGCGTGCCGTTCAGCCAAACCTTGATGCCATCGTCGCTCGCGAACTCGAAGGTCGCTTTGCGGGCTTGCTCGATGGTTATGCTTGTTCTGAGATAGGCGTACGCGTTTTCTTGTTTGACGAAGACAATGTCTTTGCCGTTTTCGACCTTGACCGCTGTCCAGGTTTTGGGTTCGCTCTCAGCTTCGTGCGCCTTGTCGAAGTTCTCGGCTTTGAAAGCTTCCGAAGCTTCCCAAGGGCCAAACACAGGCGGCGCTACGCGGGCGGTGGCGATCCAGGTATGGGCTAGCTTGAGGTCAACTTTCGCCTCTTGCTTGTCGAGTTCTTTGCGCATCCCGGTGAGCTGCACTTCCTCTTCCGGTGTCGGGGCCTTCATCACGGGATCGGGAGTCAGGGCATTGCCGTCAAGCGGTTCGTCCTTCGTGGAGTTGAAGTAAGCGTAAAGCTGATAGTAGTCCTGCTGGCTGACGGGATCGTATTTGTGATCGTGGCAACGGGCACAGGCGACGGTCATGCCGAGGAACACCGTGCTTGTGGTGTCGACCCGGTCGAACGTGTTCTTGGCCAAGAACTCGTCGACAATGGCGCCACCTTCGCTGGTGGTCGGGTTCATGCGGATGTAACCGGTGGCGATCTTCATGTCCGTGGTCGGATTGGGCAAGAGGTCGCCGGCGAACTGCCAGAGGGTGAATTTGTCGAAGCTGAGATCTTGGTTGAAGGCGCGGACAACCCAGTCGCGATAGGGGTAGATGGCGCGCTCGTTGTCGAGGTGCAGACCGTGGGTGTCGCCGTAGCGGACAGCGTCCAGCCAGAAGCGCGCCTGGTTCTCGCCGTAGCGAGGGGAGGCGAGGAGCCGGTCGACTTGCTTCTCGTAAGCGTTCTTGGATTTGTCCTTCATGAACGCGTCGAGCTCTTCGGGGGTGGGCGGGAGGCCGGTCAGGGTGAGCGTTGCTCGTCTGAGCAGAGTGGGTTTATCGGCTTCCGCTTCCGGCTTGAGGCCCGTCGATTCGAGCTTGGCGAGCACGAAGGGATCGATGGGGTTGCGTGCCCATTGGGTGTTCTTGACCTTTGGGGCGGCGGGGGTCTCGGGGGGAACGAATGCCCAGTGTTGGGAGAACTCGGCACCCTCGTTGATCCAGCGCGTGAGGATATCGATTTCGGCGGGGGTTAGCTTCGGAACGCCGGAGTCGCTCGGCGGCATGAGGTCATTCTTGTCCGTGGCGCTGACTCGCTCGATGAGCAGTGATCCTTTGGCATTTCCGGGGTGGATGACGCGGTAGCCACCGCGGTCTTGGGTGGCGTTCGACGGTTGGTCAAGTCTCAGTTTGCCAAAGACTTGGGCGGCGTCCGGCCCGTGGCATTTGAAGCATTTTTCGCTCAGGATCGGCTTGACTTCGCGGTTGAAGTTCACTTTGGCGACGACCTTCGCCGTCGGCGGCTTCTGTTGAGCCCAAATCGAGGTTCCCAGGAGGGAAGCGGCGGTTACGAACAAGATGGCATTCAGGCGCATGGGATTGGTCCGGAAATACAGACTCAATGAACTATATCATAAGGTTCTACGCTTCGCTCGTGCCGTTTTAGAGCTTGGGCGTGCGCTCGGCTCAAGTGTGGGCCGTGAATGATCGTGTCGCGGCGACGGCTTTGCAGATTGTCCTTGCTAGTACTTCGCCGCATGATTGTGGATGGGTTAAAGACCGGGATTGTGGCACTCCGCTGGAGTGCGAGGTGTCCCTCTTGAGAACCAGGGGAAACGCTTACGCTCAATCCCCTGGCTATCGTGGTGTGTCCCCTAAGCGGGGACGGCGGGTCGGACCACTTAGATGCGCCTTCCAGCCTGCGAGGCCGTCGCCGCGACACGATCATTCGCGGCCCACATTGGCTCGCGGTCCTCAAGGTTGCCCGCGCTTCTGCCGTTTCTTGCTAGTCCACGGCCCGCGAGTAAGAAATCATATCGCGCACCCGCCGATATCCCAGGTCCAAGTTGAGTTGATACATCGGATTGTTCTCCTCGTTATCCGTAAAGATCATCCGAATCCCGGCATCATGCGCCCACTGGATCGCGGTCGCTTTCAGGGCCGTCGCCAAACCTTTCCGTCGAAACTGCCTTCGCACGCCGGTTAGGCCGGTCCCCGCCATTGTGGGATCGGCCATGTTCGGGTTGATCTGCGTTTGCCCTGCCACGACGCCATCTTTCAGCGCAATCCAATATGCCTCTAGGGTCGTCGCTTCGCTGAGGGTCATCTTCTCGAATGTTTCGAAGGGGATGCCTTCGAATGGTTCGGGCATAGGGACGTCCTTGGAGAGCTCCATATCGAAGTCATAGAGCCGCCGGATCCAATCGTTGGGGAAATGCGAGGCGAACTCGGGAACGGGCATGAGGGTGTAACCCAGCCCTTGAACTGCCTTCACTCGAGGCTCGTAGGCTTCGAAGGAAAAGTCGGTGATGTCCAGGGCGGAGACGGGGTTCACTTGGCCCTTCTCAAAGCCTTGAGCGACGTAGAAATCGATGACATCTTCATCATCCGATCGCAAGTTAGGACACAGTACGGTCATCCCTTTTGCTTTCGCGAAGGAGTTGACGAAGTCCAGGCAGGGCATGAGGACGGAGGGCCGATTCGGGCCCGGAGGCGTATAAATCGAGGCATTGCATCGGGTCTGATCGGCAAACCAGAAGCATTGCAGCATGCGAACGTAAGCAGCAGGCTCGCCGTGATGCAGGGCGAGATGACGGCTCGAGATTTTGTCGTCCGGCACTTCTTGAGCGTAGAGCTCAAGTTGGCGGCCGGTATAGGGCCCTTCGGGGCACATAGTGTTGACGAGTTCGGCCGCGGTTGCCCATTGGGACGCGTGCTCGATGTGTTGAAATTCTAGATTCATAGGCGTGACGGGATCTTCGGGTCGTGCCGCAAAAAAAAGCGACGACGGAGAGAGTGGCCTCCGAATGGCGGGCCGAAGATCTGCTTGGCCTAGCGCAGACGGAGGAGGGAGAGTTGGATTTTGTTCATCATTTCTTTCACCTCCAGTGGAGTGGCTGGATTATGCCCGATGTCTGGCGCCAGAAGCTATGGCATGTCGCAAGAACGAGGTATACGCTAACAGTATATGACCGGCGTCTACCCGAATCTTCTTTTCCCCGAACCGCCCGCGGATCGGCCGTACATATACATCAATATGGTAGCGACGATCGATGGGAAGATCTTGACCGGGGAACGCGATGAGCCGGTAATGGACCTTGGTTCCAAACTGGATCACGCAACCATGCGCCAGATCGAGGCTTCGGCGGATGCGGTGATTATTGGGGCCGGCTCGCTTCGAGCCACGCCCGGGCTTTGGTACGACGCGAGGTTGCTGCGGATCGTCGCGACGCACGGCGGCGACGTTTTCAACAAGCCGGACGGAACGCCCCGCCGATTCTTCACCGATTCCCCGGAGCGAGCCTTTGTGGCCTGCGCGAAGCCACTCGACTTGCCCTCTGGTGTTCGGCAACTCATGGGTGGACTGCTTGAAGCGGTTAAAGCGCTACGCGCATTTGGCGTGCAACGTCTCCTTTGCGAAGGCGGGAGCGAGCTGAACGCACAGATGCTCCGACTGAACCTAGTGGATGAGCTCTTCTTGACGGTCGCGCCGAAGATCAAAATGGGCCGGGACGTCCCCACTATCGCGGACGGACTTCCCCTGCCAAGGAGTGAAGTCCAAGAGTGGAAACTGGTCTCCGTGAACCCGGTCGAGGATGAGGTCTTCTTGCGCTATCGGCGCGATAGACTGGAAATCGTCAGTTAAACGTAACCGCGGCTTAGCTCAAAGGTTTACAATAGGAACATGCTTGCCGCACTTGCCTTAATGAACGTCGTCGTTCAGCAGCCGAAGACCATCGACGTCACGCCCAGCGCCGACGCTTGGATTTACCCTCACGCCCCTGAGCCCGGCGCCGCCGATCTGCTCCGCGTTTGGGGCAATGGCTCCGATGCGCTCGAGCAGGCGATGCCGCCGCAAGGCGAAAGCTCTTACGCCTACTTCAACTTTCCGATCGAGGGAATTCAGGGCGAGGGATTGAAGATTACGGAAGCCAAGCTCACGGTGTACTTCCAGAAGACGGAAGACCTCACGGACGAGACGACCAAGATGTTTCCGCTCCAGGTTCATCCGCTCGATTTGATTTTCAAGGATGCGGACATCCACGTAGATACGCTCAAGGTTGCTCCGGGCGCGGCGATCTTTGGCAAGGGTGTTAAGGCGGAAGCGGTGGGAACGGACAAGCTCAAGATGACCATCGACTTGATGGGCAAGGACAGCGCATTCGCCGAGCATCTCCGCCTTTCAGCATCGAAAAAGCAGCTCGGACTCGCGCTTGCCTCGGCCATTTTCCCGGGCGACTCGAAGGGTGCGATCTACCGAATCTTCAGTAAAGAGGGGGCTAAAGCGACCCTCCCGCGGCTGACTTTGAAGGTTGTGACCCACTAAAAAGGGCATAATCTCCTGTATGAAGCGATACGCTTTTCTTGCCGTTGCATTCGCCGTTGTCGGATGTAGCGGCAGTTCCGATAACGGAACGACCACGACGACCACCGGTACAACGCCCCCGACGACGACCACAACGAGCGGAGACGGCGGAAAAGCCCCGACTTCCGAGTCGACCAGCTTCGCGGGCGAGCTTTCAACGCTCGCGGATGCCAAACCTGTCGACGGTGAAGAAGTTGGCGTCATCGATACGAAGGCAGGGCAGATCATTGTCCGCTTCTATCGTGACAAGGCTCCCAAGCATGTGGCCAACTTTAAGAAGCTGGCGGGCGAGAGCTTTTATGACGGCACGACGTTTCACCGTATCAAGCCGGACTTCATGATTCAGGGCGGCGACCCGAACTCGAAGGATAACGATCCGGGCAATGACGGCGCCGGCGGCCCCGGAACCACGGTCGAAGCTGAGTTCAGTGAAATCTCTCACGTGCGCGGCATTCTTTCGATGGCTCGGTCCCAAGATCCGAACTCGGCGGGTTCGCAATTCTTCATCGTCAGCAAGGACAGCTTGTTCCTCGATACGCAGTATTCGGTCTTCGGACGCGTCGTTCATGACGGAACGGAGAAACCAGGCGACGAGCCGAACGGTCTAAAAGTCGTTGATAAGATTGCAGGCGGCGCGCGAAAGGGTCCCCAGGACGATCTCGCGGTGAGCCCGGTCGCTATGAAGGTGACCATCAAGCGCTGGCCGATTAAGTGAAAATGATGTTGACCACTCTACTTGCCGTTTCTTTCGGCGCCCTAAATTTCCCCATGGACAATCAAGAACAAACCACAACCACAAAGCCCGCACTTGTCGGGCAGAGTTCCACTCTCGGCGACAAGCTTCCCTTGGAAGGGGAGGAGATCGGCGTGATGGAAACGAGCCACGGCCGAATTCTTGTGCGCTTCTATGCGGACAAGGCGCCGGGCCATGTCGCAAACTTCTTAAAGCTCGCGAATGACAAGTTTTACGACGGCACGATCTTCCATCGCGTCATCCCCGGATTCATGATCCAGGGCGGTGACCCGAATACGAAGGACGTGAACGCGGTCGGTCGCTATGGCACAGGTGGTCCCGGCTACCAGATCCAAGCGGAGTTCAATAGCGTTCCCCACGAGCGCGGCATCCTTTCGATGGCCCGCTCGCAGGATCCGGACTCGGCAGGCAGCCAGTTCTTCGTGATGCACGCCAAGTCGACCCACCTCGACGGCCAGTATTCGGTCTTCGGGCGCGTCGTTCGGGACGGCACGGAGAAAGAAGGCGAAGAGCCGGCCGGATTGAAGGTCGTCGACAAGATCGTCAACTCACCGAAGGGTGCCCAGGATCGGCCGAACGAGCGAATCGAGATGAAGGTTTCGATCCAGAAGTGGCCGTTGAAGTGAATGGTGAAGGGTAAATGGTGAATGGGCGAAGTGCCCGTTCACCATTCACCACGGCGGGCTTCGCCAAATGTGGGCCGTGAATGATCGTGTCGCGGCGGGAGCCTTGGAGTTGCCGCCCGCCGGGCATTCACTGGAGAGCGACTGCTGCGATTGAACTGTGAATAGTGAATAGTGGATAGGCGAAACGTTGAGCTTCGGTACCTCCATTCACCATCCACCATTCACCATTCACTAGCTCACTCTTTCTAGAGCTTGGTCGCCTTGCCCACAACCTTATTGACATCGGCTAGGCCCCACATTCGGCTGTCCGAAGAGTTCCGCCGGTTGTCGCCCATGACGAGAATCTTGCCGGCCGGGATGGGAACGGCTTTGAGTTTCAGCGCCTTCGCTTCCTCTTCAGCGCTGCTGAAGTTGTATTCCTCGACTGTTCCATTTGACATCGAATTGGCTCCCATCGTTGTGACGAGCAGCGGGATAACCTTGCCATCGAACTCGATCAATCGGAAGTTCGTGTCATCTTCCATTGGTTCCCGGATGTAGGGTTCCGGAACTTCCTTCCCGTTTCGAAACAGTCTGCCCTGGCGAATCTCAATGAGTTCGCCCGGGCCGCCGACGCATCGTTTTATGAACTGGACATTCTTCTGGTCCGGGTTGAGCGCATAGTCGGGCGGTGTGAAAACAATCAGGTCCCCAAACTGAGGCGGAGATTCCTTGTATGCGGACATGTTGACTCGGACCAGATCGTTGAGTTCCAAGGTGGGCAACATGCTCGCCGATGGCTGGCGGTAGATCTTCGTGCTGGCTAGCGTTCGAAGTGCGAAGAACCAGAACACGCCGGCCGCGAGAATGCACACAGCCAGGATCAGCATCCCGTAACGACCGATCTTGGAGGTTTTGCCCATATCAGAATTGCCTGAAGCTGGCTTCAATTCTAACGCAAATCGGGCAGTATGCGGGGTCACAGAGGACGTAGGGTTTCTTTTCCTCTTGCCCCCTTGGCCATCTTCGACCCATTCCGCAAAACGAAAAAGGGCCGACTCTTTCGAGTCGACCCAGGATTTCGAAGACCGGCCCGCTCTAGTCCCGCATAAAGCCGAAATTCGGCTCAAACGGGATTAGCCCCAAGCGCGTCGCGGCGCGGAACGCCTGAACGCGGTTGTTCACCTGAAGCTTGTCGTAAATGTTCGCCAAGTGGAAATCCACCGTGCGCTTCGATACATACAGGGCGTCGGCAGCTTCTTTCGAACTGTTACCCTGAGCAATCAGACTTAAAACCTCAATCTCTCTCTTTGTTAGACGAACTCCACGCGCTGTGGCGTCGACTCGTCCGGCATGTGGCATTGGCATTAACCCACCCCTCACTCTGTTGATGACTAACCGCCTAACTAGTTCATTCCACAGGATTGAGCCGAATTTGAGATGACCATGATGGCAATTTTTCGATCCGGCAAAAATACAAGCTCACAATCCGTTGCGATTTCTCTTTCGCCCCGTAAATTTATTGGGTTTCCCCAATGTTTAGATACGACGAATTTAGACCACATATGTTCCGTCAATGCCCATTTTGAAGCTAAATCCCTCGCCTTAACCCCAAGATCATCATTGATGTGATAAGTTTCGGCGGTGATTAGCCATCTTTTATCTAAATTGACCCTTTGCTCCCTCACATTGGGCCAAATGGCGCCGCCCGAATGGCTGTATGTTTCACCAGGAATGCTTCAGGGCATCAGCGGCATCGCTTACTAGGGCGGAGAAGTGGACTCCCCGTAAAGACGACAGCATGCCCGACGAACCCCCGGGCGGCGCTGCTGACCGTCTCGAAGGGGAAGTGGCCGATCCATCGACAACCCCGTACCATGACCCTCTCGGTCATGTGTAGTTCGACCGTCCCGGTCGAAACGGGCGATGCGCAGCAAGCGCGAACAAAAGGTGATTCAAACTTTCGACCGGGACGGTCGAACTACTCGCCGAGACGGTCGTGATACGGGTTGCGGAGGATTGTTCAGGAAAGGTAGAACAATGTGCAATGAATCTCTCTCTCTTGCGCAAACTTACCGAAGCCCACGGCGTCCCCGGCCAGGAGGATGCGATCCGCGAGATCGTCCGCGAAGAACTCAAGGATATCTGCGAAATCTCGGTCGACCGCATGGGCAATATGCACTGCGTGCGCAACCGCGGAGGCGGTCCGAAACTGATGCTGGCCGCGCATATGGATGAGATCGGGTTCGTCGTCAAGTTCATCGACGACAAGGGCTTCCTACGCCTGCAACCGCTAGGTGGATGGGATCCGCGCCAGATGGCCAGCCAGCGCGTCTTGGTTCACACGGCAAAGGGACCAATCAACGGCACCCTCATGGCGAGCCAAAAACCTAAGCACATGCTGTCGGCCGAAGAGGCGAGCAAGGCGCCCGTCATCGATAGCTACTTTGTCGATTGCGGCCTGAGCGGGGAACAGGCCAAGAAGAAGATTTCGATCGGGGACATGGTCACCATGAACCGAACCCTCATGGAGATGGGCGACCTGCTGACGTGTAAGTGCATGGACGACCGCGTCGCGGTTTACATCATGATCGAGGCGGTTAAGAAGGCGAAGAAGCTTGGAGTCGAACTCCACGCCGTAGCCACGGTTCAGGAAGAGATCGGTTTGCGAGGCGCGGCGGCGAGCGGCTCGGCGATCATGCCCGACATCTGTGTGGCGATCGATATCACCCTGGCCAACGACATCCCCGGGATTCCTGAGCAGGACAGCGTTACCCGGCTGGGCGAAGGAGCCGCGATCAAGGTTCTCGACTCATCGCTGATCTGCCACCCGAAGGTGGTTAAGCACTTCCGCGACCTCGCTGAGAAGCATAAGATCAAGTATCAACTCGAAGTTCTCTCCGCTGGTGGCACGGACGCCGGTGCCGTGCAGCGACTCCACGGTGGCATCCCCTCTTTCACCCTGTCGATTCCGACGCGGTATGTGCACACGGTCAACGAGACCGTCCACCGAGACGACGTGAATGCTTGCGTCCAACTTCTGACGAAGTACATCGAGGATGCGCACAAGGGCGATTACTCTTACAGCTAATCATCTCCAGAGTTTTTCGCGACTACGAGGCTGCGGAGCGGAAGCTCCGTGGTCCGGGATGCAGGGCGGAAGCCCTGCGCTCCAAGCTGGCGTGGTAGCCTGCCGGGCATGGCGCAAGAACCATTCGAAGCCGTCGACAAGTATCTCCATGACCTGTACGTGGGCCATGACGCGGAGCTTGAAGCAACGCTAGCCGTGAGCGATGCGGCGGAACTGCCGGCGATTCAAGTCGCCCCGGCGCAGGGCAAACTGCTGATGATTCTTGCCTTGAGCGTGGGTGCGAAGCGAATTCTGGAGATCGGGACTCTGGGCGGTTACTCAACGATCTGGCTCGCCCGAGGGCTCACCCCCGACGGAACTCTGACGACGCTCGAGTTTGAGCCGAAACACGCGGACGTTGCCCGAAAGAACCTGGCGGCGGCGGGTTTCGCGGATCGGGTGGAAGTTATCGTGGGTCCGGCCCTAGAATCGCTCAAAATCCTCAATGAGCCATTCGATTTGATCTTCATCGACGCGGACAAGAATAACTACCCCGGCTATCTCGAGCATGCATTGCGTCTCTCGCGGCCGGGAACGCTGATCATCGGAGATAACGTGGTGCGCAACGGAACCGTGATCGATGAGACACAAACGGATGAAGTGATCGAAGGGACGCGTACCTTCAATCGCCTTCTTTCGGGCGATCTGAGAGTGACGGCGACCGCGCTTCAGACCGTGGGCGCCAAAGGCTGGGACGGGTTCGCGATCGCCTATGTCAACTAGTTCTTGATCGATATCATTTCGAGGTCGAAGACCAGCGTCGCCAAGCCGGGAATCCGCGGCGGCCGACCCGTTTCGCGATATCCAAGAGGATAGGGAATCGTAACGGTGCGCTTCCCGCCCTTTTTCATGCCCACAAGTGCTTGATCGAATCCCTTGATGACGGTTCCGCTTCCGAGCGGCAGTTCATAGGGCGCACCACCTCGGTTTGTGTCAAAAACAAAGCCGTTTAAAAACTTGCCCGTGTAGAAAATCGAAACCGTGTCACCGCTCTTCGCGGCGGGGCCCGAGCCGACCTTCAAGTCCTTGGTCGTGATCTTCTGCGTGGTTTTCTCATTGTCGACGCGCAGGAGCTCGACCACGAATGTCAAGTCGGAGTTGGCGGGGATGTCGCCGTTCGCCCGCGCTCCATAAGCCAAATCGGCGGGAATGGATAACTTGCGCCGACCGCCGACTTTCATGCCGACCAGACCTTGATCCCATCCCTTGATGACTCGGCCATCGCCGAGGCGGAAGGAATAAGGTGGCTTCTCCGCGTTCTTGCCGGGCGCGGGGATATTGCCGTCGAACTCCTTCCCGCTTTTGAGGGTGCCCCGGTATAAAACGGCGATGACATCGCCCTTGCGGGCCTCAGCTCCGGTGCCGACCTTGAGATCGGTGATCTTGAGTTGGCCGGCGGCGAGGGCTAGAGTGAGAACGGTGATCATGTGCTTCTATTTTGGCCGATGCGAGAAATCCGAAATGTCATTTGCTTCATCGTCAAAGGCCAAACAAGCAAGGCTTGCCTCTGCCACCCCCAAGTCTTCGCGAACAAGCTTTTCCTCAGCCGCAGCAATCAAGAACGTGGACATTTCGCCCAGACGTTCAATTCTCTGGATCAACTCAACTGGCACTTCGATTGTCAACATTGCCGTGGGCCGCATGCCTAATTTTACGTTGACATGCCTCCCGCTTGCCAACGTAAAACCACAATTGGGACCTAACGTCGCTTGGGGGCCACGTATGGACCCCATCGGCGCGCGAGGAAGCCTTCGTAGATCAGGTACCGATCCTTCGTCTTGATGTCGCCGCCCATTCCGTGACCGCCGGTTGGGTCGATAACGAGTTCGATGAGAGGTCCCTTGCCAGCTTGAAGCAGAGCTTGGTAGACCTTGACCGTATCCTGGTAGAGAACGTTCGTGTCTTCCACTCCATGCAGCAGCATGAGGGGGCTCTTCAGGTTCTTGGCTAGCTTGAGAAGGGAATACTTGTCGAGGTCTTCCGGTTTGCCTTCGCGGGAGAAGCCGATGACGCCGCCTGTGTACCAAGTGTTGTAATTCTGCCACTCCGTGGGACCTGCGCCGGCGATGCCGAGGGTGAAGATTTCGGGGGCGGTGTATAGGCACATCTGGGTTTGGTAGCCACCGAAAGACCATCCATTGATGCCGATCTTCGTCGGATCGCAGCCGTACTCCTTCATGAACCACTTCGCGCCGTCGCTAAGGTCCTCGACTTGGGCCTTACCCGGGGTTTCCCAATTAGCGGACTCAAACTTGGCGCCATAGCCACTCATACCGCGCGGGTCGATGGTGCACGTAATGTAGCCGTACTTGTACGCCATGAACATGTTGAAGTTGTGGAACGAGCCGTCCTTGACGTCCTTGCCGCGGGCAAAGAGGGGGCCGCCGTAGGTGTACATCCAGAGCGGTCGTCGATCGCCCTTCTTATAGTCTGGGGGCAGATACATATAGCCATGGACTAGGTCACCGTGGCGATTCTTGAAGCTGAAGAGCTGCGGCTTGATCTTCTGGTAGCCGAAGAATTTCTTGCTCTCATGGGAGTCGGTGATCGTCGTCTCTTTGCCCTGCTGGTCAATGATTTGCAGTTCGGGCAAGCTGTTCCAAGACCGATAGATCGCGGCGATCTTTTTGCCGTCTTCGGATACGACGGGCGACTCGTAGTTGCCATCTCTCGTGGCGAGCGGGGTGAGGGCACCCTCGGGGAGGGTGGCCCGATAGATTCCCGTGCGGGATCGGTCTTTGGCGTCGGCGGTCACGATGACCTCGCCTTCCATCGCATGAATGGGCTCAACCTCGAAGTCTCCCTTCGTCACCATGCGCGCACTCTTGGCGGCGGGGTCGATTTCCCACAACTGCATGAAACCGCTCTTGTCCGATGTGATCAGAATCTTGTCGCCCTTCGTCCACTGGGGATAGGCGCGGGTTGGGACGGTGTGGCCTCCGTTCGGCAGGCTTTCCTTGTAAACGCTCTCCGTCTTCTTGGTCGTGACATCGGCGACCATGACGTCGAGTTCCTTCTTGTCTCGCTTCCAGGTCGCGAAGGTGTACTTCTTGGAGTCTTTGCTCCAGGCCTCGTCGCTCACGCTCCATGTGCCGTATTCTTTGCCCGCCGGCCACTTAAAGATTTCCCACGGTTTGCCGTCGTTCTCGGGATTCTTCTCAACGTCGTCGTTCAGATCATAAAGGAACAGACCCAGTTCGTCGACGAACGGGTCATCGGCGACGTTTCTAGGAGTTTGGCGGGCCTCGGCAAAACGGCCACGGTAGACAATGTAGGTGATCGGCCGCTCTGTCTTCGTCGATCGCTGGCTTCCGATCGCCATCTTGCTTTCATCGGGCGAGATACTGAAGAACGCCATGGGGGTGCCGTTGGGCAGTTTCGGGTTGAGCTGCTCCACGGAGCCACTGGCGAACTTCAAGCGGAAGACGTATTCTCCGCGGCGGTAGAAGATTCCATCGTCGGCTTTGGTCCATTGGATGGCGTTCTCGACTTCATCGGTTCGGGTGAGGCGAACGGGCGTACTCTCGTTAATCCCGATCCGGTAGATGTCTCCCTTGTGAGTGAAGAGAAGTTGGTCCGATTTGTTCGACCAGGAGACTTCGCCGATGCCGGTGTAATCGGGTTTTGGAGTCTTGTCATCCTTCTTCTTGTCTTCTTCCTCGGCTTTTTTGCGCTCCGCATCGGTCATTTTGTCGCGTTTTGCCTTTTCTTCCGCTTCGAGCTTGTAGCGGTCGGCAATCGTCTTGGTTTCGCGGTCGAATTTGGCCATCATGTCGATGCCGGTGAGGCGTCGCGAGGTGCCCGTGGTCGCGTCGTAAATCCAGACATCGCCGCCCTTCACGTCGTAGGGATTCCAGACGTACGCGAGGTAACGGCTATCCTTCGACCAGTTCATTCCGGAAGCGGTTCGCCCGCTGTAGGACTTCTCAGGATAGAGTTCCTCGAGTTTCAGATCGTTCCGAATCCCGACGGGCGAAGGGCTCTGGATCAGAGCGAGGGGTGAGAGCAACGATAATGCGACAGCCGAAATCATTCCGGGTTGAGTTTACGGCAGTTGTTAAGCGAGAGTTCCGTGCTGGACGCTCCCTGAAAAGAAACAACCGGTTCCCGCCATTCCCCCAACGGATTGCGGCGACGACCAGCTGTCAAACGGGTCCTGATCTGGTTATCGTAAGCGATGGCTGGTCGGCTTCGCCACCCGTGGGCGGGTGGCGAAAACGGGCGAAATCCTAGCAAGGACTTATCTGCAGAGCCGTCGCCGCGACACAATCATTCACGGCCCACATTTGACCTTAACGGAGATGAACTCTGGTTAACGGAAGCGAACCCCCGTCAAAAGACCCGGGCCAAATTGCGGGTGATGCAACCCTTCGATTGAACCCGCCGTGTATAATGGCGATTGCCCCAACCAGGGCACTCAAGACGACGCCTATGAAACGCTTCCTCCGCTGGCTCAAAGCAATTTTTCACCGTGGCATGGACAAACTCGAGGATCCCGAGATCATGCTCGACCAGGCTAAACGGGACATGCAGGAAGCGATTATCGGTAATCGCGAGAAGGCTGTCCAGGCCATCACCCAGAAGAATCGGCTTCAAGGGTTGCTCGATAATGCCGTAGCGAAGTCCGCCAAGCTCGAATCTTCGGCCACGATGTCCCTGCAGCAGGGCAATCGTGATCTGGCGCGCCAGCTCATCCGTGAGAAGGCATCGAATGACGCCATCATCGAGCAACTGAAGCCATCTCTGGCCACGGCTACGCAAGCGGTTGAACAAGTTAAGCTCGCCCTGAAGCGCCAGGAAGAAGAAGTTCGCAAGAAGACGGCCGAAGCCCTCGCCCTCAAAGCCCAGTGGAAGCAGGCCCAGATTCAGAACTCGATCACCAAAGCTCTCGAAGGTTTGACGTTCGAGAACCAGATCGAAGGATTTGGCGCGGCGGAGGAACGCATTCGCGAGGCTCAAAGCGAAGCGGCTGCCCGTCAGGAAATGCTTGGCACGTCGATACAAGGCAAGGTCATGGAGATGGAAGACAAATCCATGGACTACGCTGCCGAGGCAGAACTTCAAAAGCTCGAGGAGCGACTTGGAATGCGCGCTCCCGCCGCAACGGCTGAAGCGACGCAGACGGTATCCGTCGGTGGTGGAGACCCTGCGGCAGGACTGCCGGCCGCGCCCGATGTTCCTGCTTCCGAAGTCGATCGCCAGCTCGACGAACTCGAAAAGAGACTCGGCGGTTAACGTCTTCGACCTTTACATGAATTCTGCAAACTCCAGCCATCTTGGTCTGGAGTCCTTTCCTTGGTAACCCGATATGAATACCGGTAGCCGCGTTTATTGCATCGCGGAAGCCGGCTTAACATGGGTCACAGGGGAGTTGTCGCACGAAAGGGCGTAGTTCGAAGAAAGGGGATGCTCGTCGTCTTCTACTACGTGGTTTACGCCGCCCTATGGATTTTCCTTTCCGACCGAATCGTCGGGGCTGTAGTTACCGACCCCACCCGCATCATTGCTATCAGCATGTTTAAGGGCTGGATGTTCGTCGGAGTAACCGGTGCTCTCCTTTTCTTCCTCGTTAGTCGCTTGACGCGCGGAATCGAAAGACGAGAAGGTCACCTTCAGACGCTGATTCAAGCGATTCCAGACATGATCTGGGTCAAAGACTCGGAGGGCCGATTCATTGCCGCGAATGCGGCTCTCTGTCGGGCGATGGGTGTTAGCGAAGAGGATATGATCGGCCGTCGAACTCCGGATATAAGCGACGACCCGGACGCTATACGAGTTGCTGCACGCGATCAAGAAGTCATTGAGTCGGGCGAAACGCTCAACTGGGTCGAGTCCATCATTCGAAAAGACTTCCACGCCACAATTTCGGTCACGAAGGTTCCTCTTCGTGATGAGGAAGGGAAGATCATGGGCGTCTTGAGCATCAGCCGGGATATCACCGAGTTGAAGAAGATCGAAGAGACGAGCCGGCAGAGCGAAGAGCGGTTCCGGGCCGTCGTCGAGGGCTCACCAAACGGAGTCGTTGTGCTTGATCAGGACGGGAAGATCACGCTCGTAAACAGAGAAGTCGAGAGAGCCTTTGGCTACGATCGCAAGGAACTTCTCGGAGGTTCGATCGACCTTCTGATTCCCGATCGCACGCACGCAGTGCACGGCAACACAAACTTGACTCACGAGGTTCAAGGACGAAGACGCGACGGCACTGCCTTTCCTACCGAGGTTGGGATTACACCGGTTGAAACAGCTCAAGGGCTACTGATGCTAGCCACGATCCAAGATATGAGTGAGAAAAAGGTCGCAGAGGAGCGGATTCGCCACCTTGCCCTTTTCGACGAACTGACGGGCCTACCAAACCGAAACCTTTTCCTTCAATGCCTTAATGAGACCCTTTCAGACTCCGAAGCCGGAGGAAAGGTCTCGCTACTCCTTCTGGACATCGATCGGTTTAAGCAGATCAACGACACATTGGGACACGGGGCCGGCGATGCAGTTCTTCGCGAAGTGGGCCACCGGCTGCGGTCATCTCTACGTGAGAAGGACCTGGTGGCCCGCGTGGGTGGCGACGAATTTGTAATTCTGACGCCCAATACAACTGACCTCTCCGCGCTTGCCCTCAAAATTGGCTCGCTTATAGGGGACCAGATGCGTGTCGGTTCCATGGATGTGCATGTCTCCGCTGCGATAGGGATTGCCAGCTTCCCTCAGGACGCGAAGACGTCCGACGAACTGCAGCGCTTCGCCGACCTGGCCTTAGGATTTGCCAAGGAGCAGGGGTCTGGCGTAGTGGAATTCTATTCGGAGAATCTCGCTGGCCGCAGTAGCCGTCGCATGGAAATCGAGTCCGCCCTTCGCGGCGCCTTGGACCGAAATGAGTTCGTTTTGAACTACCAGCCAATTGTTGACCTGCAGGGTAAGAAGGGCGTTGCCGCTGAAGCGCTCATCCGGTGGACCCATCCCGAACTGGGGTTTGTACCGCCCGATCAGTTCATCCCGGTAGCGGAAGATACAGGCTTGATTCTGCCGATCGGCGCATGGGTGCTTCACGAGGCTTGTCTGGCCGCAGGTCGTCTTCGCGAAGCGGGCAAGCCACTATCGTACATATCCGTGAACCTGTCCTCTCGCCAGTTTAGAGACCCGATGCTTGCCCAGACTGTCACCGACGCCCTGGCCGCCAGCGGTTTAGAAGCTCATGAGCTTCAACTGGAGATTACCGAGAGCATGGTCATGGACGATCCTCAGGCCTCCGCCAAGCTCCTGCGCGGGCTTAAGGACTTGGGCGTCCGGATCGCGATGGACGACTTCGGGACCGGCTATTCGTCGCTCGCCTATCTGAAGCGGTTCCCGCTCGATGTCATCAAGGTCGACCGATCGTTTGTCAAAGATCTTCCCGGTGACTCCGATTCCGCAGCTATCACCGAGGCGATCGTGGCGATGGCGAACAGTTTGAAGCTTCGGGTTGTCGCCGAGGGCGTCGAGACGAAGGACCAACTCGAGTTCCTCACGTCCCTTGGATGCCACTATGTCCAGGGCTACTATTTCAGTAGGCCCGTAATCGAGCGCGAATTCCTCGCGCTGCCTATTCAGGATTGGGCGCTTCAGGATTCTCTGGCTGCCTAACCTGCGGCTCTGCCGCAGTGGAGACAGTCAACTCAATCCATTCATAATCTAACAATGCCTCTCCCCGTCGGCGCTGCCGCCCCCGATTTCACCGTCAAGACCATGACCGCCGCCGGGGCGGCGGACTTCACCCTCTCCGATCACATTGGCAAGCAAACCATCGTGCTCCTCTTCTTCCCGGGAGCCTTCACCCACGTTTGCCAAGCGGAGATGTGCAAGATGTCGAACGAGACGGAGAAGTATGCGGGGCTCGATGCGCTTGTTTGCGGCGTCAGCGTGGACACCTACCACAGCCTGAACGCTTGGGCCAAGCAAGAGAAGATCACGGTGCCGTTGCTCAGCGATTACAAGCACGAGGTTACTCGGGCATACGATGTCGTTTGGGCGAACTTTGACGGAATGGGGCCCTCCTCGGCTCGAGCTGCATTTGTGATCGATAGGGAAGGGAAGATCGCGTACAGCGAGCAATGCCCCACCCTGCTAGACCAGCCGGATTACGAGGCGATCGAAGCGTGCTTGGCCTCCCTCTAGCGTGGCAGGGGCTTCCAGCCCCTGTGTCCCCCGGGCATCTTGCCCGGATTTTGTAAGACATTCGTCGTGTGCGAAACCGTCCTAATCTCATGCTCGCC
>JBKJIP010000394.1:0-2655 GCA_046598515.1 Fimbriimonadaceae bacterium
CATAGAAGAGGAACGGATACTTCGCGTCCGTG
Organism: Fimbriimonadaceae bacterium; assembly: GCA_046598515.1. Taxonomy (GTDB): domain Bacteria; phylum Armatimonadota; class Fimbriimonadia; order Fimbriimonadales; family Fimbriimonadaceae; genus JANJUB01. The sequence continues at coordinate 33 of JBKJIP010000394.1, forward strand.
TCTTGCAAGGCGTCGCGCACCTGCGCGATCCAGCCCGTCAGACCCGTTAGCGAGCCAGCGGAGGCACCATCCGGCACGCCCATCCATCGCGCCAGCAGGGCAACCTCTTGAGTCAGGGGAAAAGCGGTGATCCCGCTGATCGCGAGCCCGATCACGAATCCGATCAGCAGGCCGCGGATCAGAAACCGTAACCGCTTCACGTCGGGAGCAGATTGTTGATTTTCCAGCACACTCATTGGGACACTTCTAGGAGATTGATGGTGCCGCAGAACAGTAAAGAGCCCTCCGTGACAGATCACGAAGGGCTCTTTACTTGAGGTGTTCTTCTAGAACTTGAATCCGAGGAAGCCGCCAGTTAGGAAGCGGTCCACGAAGAACAGGGTGTTCAGGGCGGAGCCGATCAGGTTGACATCCGGCGTTCTCGTCTCGGTGACGTAAACCAGGTCGTTCGGCTTGAGCAGGATGTCCTGGCTGAAGTCGCGGTTCTTGATCAGCCGAACATAGTTCGCCTTGAAGACGATCGGGTTATTCGGGTTGGCCGGGTTGCGGCGGAAGACAAGGATTTCACTCATCTTCGAAACATTCTTGATCGGACCCTGGGCGATCGAGACGATATCGGTCAGCCGATACTCGCCGACGGCCGGATACTCGTAGGTTCCGGGTCGCGTGATCGCACCCTGGATATTGATCGTGGGATTCTCGCTCTGCGGTACGAACAGCGTGTCGCCGTCCTCAAGAGTGTAGTTTTGCGACAGATCGCCGCGGTATAGCATCGCTTCGAGGTCGATCGGGATAACTTCGTTGGATCCCCCCCGTGTCAGCGTCGCCCGCTTCATATTGGCGCGCTGATTGATGGCCACATTGCCGGCTCGGGAGAGAAGCATCAGCACCGTGTCACCCGGGCGGAAATCTTGGAACATTCCGGGGGAGAGAACCTGACCCGACACGGAGGCCCGAATCGGACGGTAGCGAGCCACCACCACGGAGACTTTCGGCTCCTTCAAGTTCAGCTTCACCTTGTAAATCTCGACCAATTCCGCTTCGAGCTCGGCCACGGTTTTGCCAGCCGCCTCGAGGGTTCCCGCATAGGGCAGCGAGATACGGCCATCGGGGAGAACGGTGAACGGAATGCCACCGTTAATATCAGGCACTTGGTAGACCTGAAGATAAATCTGGTCGTCCGTCCGAAGTCGGTAAACCTCAGGGGATATCTGCGCTGATGCAAACGAAGCCGTGAGCAGCATGCACAATGAAAACCCCGCCGCTAAAACCTTCGCTATTTTCCTAGACATCAACGATCCTTCCCTCCGTGGAGCGTGCTCTTCGAGTGTAGCACATCATCCTTATCGGTATTCAAATTCCGTCTCCTTCCCTCAAAGACGATAGTGACCTCGCCTTTTTGCGGTACTTCTCGTAAATTTACTAGATCACCCAGGTTCCCGCGCACAATTTGCTGGTGCATTTTCGTTAGCTCTCGGCACACTGCGAAGCGCCGATCACCCAGAGCCTCGCCGGCAACTTCGAGAAGTTTATGAAATCTAAAGGGAGATTCGAAGAGAACCAGCGTCATCGGCGAGTCTGCGAAGGGGGCGAGAAGAGATCGAATATCTCCGGCTTTGCGGCCCGGGAAGCCTAGAAAGACGAATCGCTGGGCGAAAAACCCGCTGAGCATGAGGGCGGTGGTCACTGCGCTCGGTCCCGGAACGCAATCGATCTCGACGCCGTGCTCATGGAGCAAATCGGTCAGGATCGCGCCCGGATCGCTAATCGCCGGCGTTCCGCCATCCGTTAGCAGGGCCACCATTCCGGCTTTCGCGACCTCATCGGCCAGATAATCGACTTTGGCGGGAGTGGTGTGCTCGTTGAGCACTCGCATGGACTTCGCGAGCCCAAGGTGCGAGACGAGCTTGGCGCTCACCCGGCTGTCTTCAACGATCCAAAAATCGGCTTCGCGAAGACAGCGGATGGCGCGGGCGGAAAGATCTTCGAGATTTCCGATCGGCGTGGCTACGAGAACGAGCTTCGCCATGGAAATTTCGAACTAACCCCCGCTCTTTGTTTGACCTGTCTTGGTTTCGGTCGGAGGCGGCGTTTTAGCTTTGGCTTTTGCCTCCGCATCCAGTCGCTTCTTTTCCTCGTCCTGCAAGCGCTTCGCCTCCGCGGCGTCCTTCTTGGCCTGTTCATCAGCGAGCTTCTTGGCTTCAGCTTCGTACTTGTCGGCCGAGAGTTTCGCCTTCTTCCAATCGTCAAGTCTCGTTCGCAGACCAGTCACGTCGGCATCCGTGATCAGCTTGGCTTTAACGGCGGCATCGATTTTGGAGTTCAGTGTCGAGTAGACGCGCTGGCCGTTGGCATCGAGCATTGACATCAGCCCGTTCATGACCTGGTCCAGAGCGGCCTTCACCTTCGGACCGTCCTTCTGCTCGACGTACATGTCGACGAGTCGCAAGGCCACATCGGGATCGGCGAGGTTGGTGGCGACCGCGTTCAGAACTTCGGCCCGCTTCGCGGCCATTTCCTTCTTCTTGTCCGTGGTCGCACTGTTGTAGAGTTCCTCAATGGTTGAGTAAGCCACCAGCGTGCCCGCTGCCGAACCGATCGGATCATCAGTCATCGCCTTCAC
>JBKJIP010000011.1:0-4511 GCA_046598515.1 Fimbriimonadaceae bacterium
CGACGCTCACGTTCGCCGGCGGCGGAGTGACTTCGGCGGGCAAGTCCGCCTATCCCCTCGTCATCGCGGCCCGACCCGAGTGGTTCGTGATTCACGACAACCCTCTTGCCGAAGGTCGCTACCTGCTCGCGGCGGACGAGAAGAAGCCGGTGGCGATTTTGGGCGGAATCGCCAAGGAAGCGCTTTTTGGCGAGGCTTCTGGACTGGGAAAGAAGGTCGATATCAATGGGCAGTTGTACGAGGTCATCGGCGTGACCAAGGACAAGCAGCAAGGCTCGAGCATGCTCTCGATGTTCAGCTTGGAGAACGTGGTTTACGTCCCTTACCAGTATCTCAAAGCGAAGAAGCCGGACATGCAGATCGACCGGATCATGATCCAGAGCTCGCCCGAGGCGGAACCCAAGGCGCTACAAGCGCAACTCGACGGCGTTCTCGCCAAGAGTCTTCAAAAGGAGCAGTATTCCGTTCTAACTCAGGAGGATCTTCTCGGGCTTGTTTACAAGCTGATGAGCATCCTGACTTGGCTGCTAACTGGGCTCACGTCGATCGCGCTTTTCGTGAGCGGGGTGGGCATCATGACGGTGATGCTCATGTCCGTCAACGAGCGCTCGAGGGAGATTGGGATTCGGAAGACGGTGGGGGCGAAACGGTCCGACATCTTCCAGCAGTTCTTGTTCGAGTCCCTTCTGATCACCCTGATCGGCGGCACGGCGGGGCTGATCTTCTCCTATGCGGGATGCTTGGCGCTTTACTACTTGACGCCGGTGAAGCCGATGGTCACCTTGGGGACGGTTGGTCTGTCGTTCGGCGTCAGCCTATTCGTCGGTGCCGTCTTCGGCTTGCTGCCCGCGATGCGGGCGGCAAAGAAGGATCCGGTCGAGTGTATGCGGGCGGAATAGCTAGCCGCCCGATCGCTTTCGCAGCCACTCCATGAATTCCGGATCATCCATCTTTACGGGACCTGGGTGCTTTCGCAATTCTTGCAGCTTCGGGCTCCAGTGCGGCAGCGTATCTTCGGGTTTGAAGACTCGGGGGTCCGTGGGCAGATGCTTGTACGGGGTGAAGTTGGGCTTGTCGGTCAACATGTCGGAAAGGTCCGCGGCGAGGGCGTCGAACATGTTGTTGGGGCCGAGGCCGAAGACTTGATAGATCGATCGAATGATCGACATGATGCTCGTGTGGCGGTGGCTCACGTATCCGCGCTTCACGTAGGGACCGATCGCGAGGACGAAGCTACGGTGGCGGTCAATATGGTCGTTGTCTCCGCCTGGATCATCCTGCGTGACAAAGATCACCATGTTCTTCCACTCGGGCCGATGCGATAGGAACTCGACGATTCGGCCGAGGGCGAGGTCATTGTCAGCCATGTAACTTGCGACATAGGGGTAGCCGAGGCTGGCATTTGGACGAGCGCCGTGATCGTTGCAGATCGCGATGTTCAGGAACTTGGGCAGACCTTTCCCTTTTGAGAAGTAGACCTTCTCCAGATCCTCCTCGAACCACTTGTGGCGCGCAATATCCGGGATGTTATTGTTGTAGGCCGGGAAGTCGAAGCAAGTGTGATCGTACAGCACCTTCGGCATCGGGTGATTGTAGGGATAGAAGGTGCCGGACTTTGCCGTTCCCTTCCCTTCATCGGTCGAGGGCAGCTCATACCCCTCGCCATAGTTGCGCATGGTGATGCCGCCGCGATGCAAGTGCTCGAACAGTGAACCGTTCTCGAGATAATCCTCAGGAATCTGCGAGCCATCGGAGCCCATGCTGACCAAGCGCCCCTTGGCCTTGTCGGTTGCCTTGAAGTTCCACCCTGCATAGAACACGCGGGTCGTCCAAAGACTGGGATACACGCCGACCAGCCATCGATGACCGTCGCCGCTGGCTTGCGGCTCCATGTAGAAGTTGTCGCTGATGCCAAACTGGCGGGCGAGGGCGATATGGTTGGGCATGATGGGCAGTCGCTCCGCCTTACCCTTCTCCGAGATCCAGCCGTTCAGCCCAAACTCGGCGTAGTCAGCCTCGCCTTTGGCACCGGGGATGTCGGATCCGAAGATGCCATCAAAGGTGTGGTTCTCTTTCGTGATGAAGACGACATGCTTGATCTTGTCGCTCGGCTGTCCGATAGCGCCGGCGATCTTGGGCGGAGGGGTCGCTTTCGCCAGAAGGCCGTTGTTTCGAAGCACCTCGCGCGTCGACTGGGCCAGTTCTTCCTTACTGGGAGCGGCCACGGCTTGGATCATCCCAGGCATATCGGTGAGTCCGAAGCGCTCGTCGTCTTTGGTTCGCTGATTCTTGTTTCCGCGCGGGCCGCGGCCGAGTCCTTTCTGCGTGGCCACGAAGAGCTTCTTACTGTCGGGAGACAGTCGGACCTCCATCGGGAACCAGCCCGATGGCATGTAGCCGAGAGTTTTGCCGGTGATGGGCTGCACGACGGCGATCGCGTTCAGGCCGGAGGCGCAGACGTAGAGTCGCGTGCCATCGCGATTCATGGCCATACCGCTAGGGATAACGCCTCGCAGGCTGGACACGGCGGGATGGGGAGAAAGCTTGATGGTTCGCTTCAGCCGCAGAGCCTTGGCGTCGAAGACGGAAACCGTATCGTTGTTCGCATTTGAAACGTAAAGCTCGCCTTTGTGGAGTAGGAGTTCGTTGGGTGAGCTCGAACCGACGGCCTTACCGGCATCGGCAACGCCATGAATCAGAACGCCGGACTTCGCGGCCTTTGCCATCTTTGGTTTCGTTGGGTTGCTGAGGTCGAATGACCACACGGATTGGGCATCGGGAACAAATGGGCTCCCTAAACCGGGAACGAAGCGTCCCTCCTTCTCGACCCCTTTCTCCGCTTCTTTGGAGGGGAAGGCGAATGCGGGGTTTCGCAGGCCCCGCGGGTCGCCGGATGCATCTCTTGGCTTGGGCACGAGGGCGTAGTCGAACACGCCGATGTTAGCGACGTAGAGCGCCTTTTCATCCTCCGAGAGAACACATGCGTAGGGTTGTCGACCGGCCCGCGAGCGACCCGCCACGGTTCCGGCTTCCAAGTCGAACACCACGACGGTTTGGTTTGCCACGTCCACCGTAAAGGCGTAGCGGCCAGAGCGGCTGAGCGCGATATCGTTGATATAGGAATCGGCGATGTCTCCCGCGTTGGCCGTGACCTCCTTCTCGACTGACCAGTCCGCGGTTTTAAGCACTCTTATGCCGCCCAGTTCGCCCGTGCTGACCACGAGTCGTGAACCATCGGCGCTGAAGACGGCCGCCGGAGCAACCTCCTTCATCGGGAGGTCTTGCCGCGCACCACTGCCCGGATAGACCGTCAGCCCCGGGCTCGATACGCCGGCTCGGGCGTTGCCGGTATGGACGCCCACAACTGTGCGGCCGTCAGGGCTTACGGCGAGCCCCCAGAGATCCTCGCCGCTCCATAAACGACTTCCACCGGGAGTCAGAAAGCGTCCATTGGGAAGGATTGTAATGCCGCCCGGAACAATTCGGGCGGGAAGGTCCACCGCCGGTGGGGCGAAGTAGGACGTAGTTTGGGCAGAGAGAAAAACCGAGAGCAGTGCGGGGAGCATCGGTCACATTGTAGGAATGCCCTGGCCGGGTTAACACGACCTTCTTGGAACTTTATGCGGGTCTTAACCTCCGCACGCGGATCGGGCCGATTCAGTCAGAATCTAAGGCTCCTATGGCACAAGACCTGATCGTTTCCGCCTGGCGCGGCCATGAGGGATTTGCTACGTGGTTGGTTAAGGAACTCAAGGCTGAGGTCGTGGTCGAACTGGGCGTGGACTTCGGGTTTTCCAGCTTCGTTTTCGCTCGCGCGGGGGCGGGGATGGTGTACGGCATCGACTCCTTCGAGGGTGATCCGGAGGTCGGCCATCGTGACACTTCGATCGATGTGGAGCGCAAGCAGAAGGAGCTTGGAATTGAGAATCTGACGCTAGTGCGAGGCTATTTCAGCGAGGTCGCCAAGACTTGGGACAAGCCGATCGACATTCTGCATATCGACGGCCGGCACCGGTATGAGGACGTGAAGGAGGACTTCGAGATTTGGTCCAAGTTCGTTCGCCCGGGCGGGGTGATCCTGCTTCACGATACGGCGGTGTTTCGGGAGCCGTACGGGGTCCATCGCTATTTCCAGGAGATTTCCCTTCCCAAGACGAACTTCACTCATGCGAATGGACTGGGTGTGGTTTCAAGCGATCAGAAGCTGATCGACCGCGTTAAAAGCACCTTTCACATCTGGCTGGTGGCTTTGAGGCCGTGGCACTTGGCGCAGCGGGTGGGACGGAAGCTGAAGAAGATCGTTTTTGGCTACAAGCCGCCTGAGTTCTAGCTTTTTTTTTTTGGCTCTGGGCTGACACCATTTGATGGCGTGTGGCGTGAACAATCCGCTCGGCAACTAAGAATCCAACGTTTCGGCGAGTATGAACTCGGCGCGCTCTCTGGGCGGGCCGAAAGGGACGGCAACGAGTTCGAATCACATCGCTCGATGCCACGCGGCGGTGCGCTCGGAT
>JBKJIP010000038.1:0-7046 GCA_046598515.1 Fimbriimonadaceae bacterium
GACTTTGACCTCTGCGTAACATGGGGCCTTCAGGCTATTGATCGGAGGCATTTATGAAGCGCGCTTTTACTCTAATCGAACTGCTCGTGGTCATCGCCATCATCGCGATCCTGGCCGCAATCCTTTTCCCCGTCTTCGCTCAGGCGAAGACCGCGGCGAAGGTCACCTCATCGACATCCGGCCTGAAGCAGGTTGCTCTCGGCCTGCATATGTATTCCACCGACTACGACGACGTAATCGTGCATGACTACGGCACCGACTACCTCGCTACCGACACCTGGGTTGGGGATATCTATCCCTATGTCAAGAACCGAAGTATCTTCTTCGACAAGACGGTCTCCGAACCGAAGGGAGACGACATTCCCGATCCGTTCTTTCCGGGCTATGTCTACAAATGGCAGTGGGTGACGAACTTCGCGCTCAACGTCGACGGCTATTCGCGCCATTGGGCCGGTACCGGGTGCACCAGCATCGATTGGTCTGGCAACGGCAGCCAGCGAACTGGAACCAGCTTTGAAGATCCGTCGAAGCGGCTTGCCGTCTCGCCGATGCGCTATGCCAACCTCGAAATCGGCTGGATGCGCTTCTACGCCATCGACGCATCGTGGCCAACCATGGATCGATACGCAACCGGTTGGAGTTGGTACCAGCTCATCTGGGATGCGCGAAGGACCTATCCGGCCGCCAAGTTCCCGGGCGCTATGGCCGATGGTCACGCCGCCAAGTTTGGACGGGAGAAGTTCGTCGGTTACTATGCCGATTCGCCGGCGCAGACGGAGGCGAACACGTATGCAGAATACTGCGCGAAGATGGATCAAAAGGACCTGTGGTCCTTCTGGGGGCGCCCTTGGTCTGGAAACTAATCGTGGCGGCCCTTACGCTAGCCATTCTGAGTGGGTGCTCTGGCAATGTAGGTCCGAGCGACCCCCAAATGTCGCCCGCGGATGAATCGAAGCTGCGGGAGAACACCCTGACGGCCGAGGAACGGGAAGCGAAAGCCGCTCGTCCACGCTAGGGTGGTTTGTGAGGCCGACGCGAAATCGTCGGCCTCACCTAACACGAACGTCGTCCGGGAAATCGCGCCAAAGACCGGCTTTGTAGTTAATGACCCGCGAGTAAACCGCCGCGTGCAGCGGTTCGACTTCGGCATCGCGCGACGCGACGCGTAGAAACGCCTGATCGAGCTGATCCAGGGTCTCGCATTCGATGGTGATGTGAAACTCGCCCAAGCCGTCCGGACCGAAGCCGAACTTGCGGCGGGAAAGGCGGTAGCTTTCGATTTTGTTCCGGTCTTTCAGGTAGCCAAGATACGCGTGGATCGCATCCGCCAATTCGAGATCCTTGGCGCCGGGGGCCAAATCAACCCATATCTCATACAGGTTCATTATGGTGAGGTTACCAGTATGTGGAAAAAACCCGGCAGTTATAAGGGACAACCTTTGAGAGGGCTGTGCTAGAATCCGAGCACGATGTCGATTTCGATCGATGAGGTGAGGCATGTGGCGCGGCTCGCGCGGCTCGAACTTGCAGAAGTCGAGCTACTAGCTCTTCAAGGCGAACTGAACGCCTTGATTGGGCATTTTGCCGACATCCAAAAGGTCGACGCATCCTACTGGGAGCAACTCGCACAGGCGGTCACCGTCCAGAGTGTGTGGAGCGAAGACGTGGCCCAAGGGTGCCTTCCTCGCCCGGATGTCTTGCGAAACTCGCAAGTTTCCAAAGCCGGACTCTTCGTGGTACCGACCATCATCGAAGGGTAACGGGTGGATCTCACCCGGCTATCGGTGTCCGATCTTTCCCAGCGGCTTGCCTCGCGTCAGGTTTCGGCGCTCGAGGTCGCTCAAGCTCATCTTGACCAAATTGAAACGGTCGACCCGCAGGTTAAAGCCTTCATCACCGTTACCCCCGAGGCCGCTTTAGAGCAGGCTCGAGAGGCGCAGGAACGGATAGACCGAGGCGAAGGTGGTCCGCTGACCGGCATTCCCATCGCGCTCAAGGACAACCTTTCGACCAAAGGCATCGCTACGACCTGCGGGTCCCGCATTCTAGAGGGGTATGTGCCTCCCTTCGACGCGACAGCCGTCGAGAGGCTCCGCGAAGAGGGAGCGGTTCTCCTCGGCAAGACGAACCTGGATGAGTTCGCCATGGGGACCTCCACCGAGAACTCCGCGTTCTTCCCGACCCGAAACCCCGTCGATTTGGAGCGATCGCCGGGCGGTTCATCCGGCGGCTCAGCCGCGGCCGTGGCGGGGTTCATGGCGCCGCTTGCCCTGGGCTCGGATACGGGCGGTTCAGTCCGTCAACCCGCCGCTCTTTGCGGCGTAGTCGGCTACAAGCCGACTTACGGGAGGATTTCACGGTACGGCCTCGTGGCTTATGCATCCAGCCTGGACCAAATCGGGCCGCTGGGCCGGTCGGTCGCCGATGTGGCTTTGCTGACCGAAGCCATCAGCGGGCCGGACGAGCGGGACAGCACGTCGCCCCGCGAGTGGAGCCCCATCCGCCCGGATTTGGGCCGGGGCCAAGTCCAGGGTCTACGTATCGGGTTACCGAAGCAGTTCTTCAGCGACTCCCTTCACGCCGGTGTTAGAAGCGAAATCGAGAATGCTATTGAAGTTCTCCGGCGGGAGGGAGCCCAGTTCGAAGAGATCGACTTGCCTTCGATCGAGTACGGCGTCACGACCTATTACATCATCGCTCCATCCGAGGCGAGCAGCAACTTGGCCCGGTTCGACGGCATCCGCTATGGTCCCCAAATCCCCGGTGACGGCCACGAGGATATGGTCGCCAAAACCCGCGGCAGGCTCTTCGGCCACGAGGTTAAGGCGCGCATCATGATCGGCACTTATGCGCTCTCCTCAGGCTATTACGATGCCTTTTACAACAAAGCCCAACAAGTGCGGGCGATGATGTGCGCGGAGTTTGCCGCCGCTTATGAGAACCTCGACCTAATCCTCGGTCCCACCAGCCCGGTGCCGGCGTTCAAGCTGGGTGAGCTGTCAAGCGATCCGATGACGATGAAGCTACTCGACTATCTGACCATCCCCGCGAACTTGACCTATGGCCCCGCGATCTCGATCCCGTGTGGTTTGGCCGACGGCCTGCCGGTTGGGCTTCAGTTGATGGCGGCGCCCGGCCAAGACGAGCGGCTTTTGGAATCAGCGCACGCTTGCGAAGCTGCGTTGAGTCGGTAGTCGGCTAGCGAATCCCGGTATCGACCCGAATCGTCGCCTTGGTAAGGCTCCCCGCCTTCACATTGATCTTGACGGGCTCGGCCGGTCGCGGCGATTTGAAGTCTGTGGTGATCGTGTAATCGCCCGGCTTCAAATCGATGGAGAACATGCCGTGAACGGCGGCGGAGACCTTCTTGGTCACGCCTCCCGCGAACGTGACCGTGCACCCCTTAAACATTCCGGGAGGAGGCACCTTCACTTCGCCCACTCTCTCGACCGGGCTCAGGGGACCAGCTTCGATAAAGCCCTCGACCCGGCCTACGCCCACGGCGGGGGCGGCCCCGGGAATGAAGACTCGGTTGATCACGCCGGCAGTGATTGTGAGTTGGCGCAACGGGCCACCCCCCGCCGGGCCCTTGGTCGGCGCCAGGCGCATCCGGTACACGCCGGGATCGAGGAATGCGAAGAAGCTGCCGTCCGGATTGGGTGGCATGCGCATGACCAGCTTCTTGCCCTCCGTCGCGATGTTCACGATCATCCCGTGCATCTGGGCGGGAGTCCCGACCGCCTTGCCAAGCACGATGGCGGGTCCGAGAGTCAGGAGCGCGAGGGCAACCATAGCCTCTTATACGTTTGGCTTCCTGCAGAATGGTTGCGTGTAGACGGCGATCCAATGTGGGCCGCGGATGCATGTGCCGCGGCCCACATTGGATTGCGGAAACGGGCGAAAACGTGATACCATATCGTGACATCGGCAATCAACGATATGATTACCATCACCTCTCTCGGAAAAGCCTTGTCAGACGTCACGCGGGTGCGCATTCTGCGTGCATTGCTGGAATCTGAGCTGTGCGTGTGCGAACTTGTGGATGCGCTGGAGATCACGCAGTCCAGTCTCTCGACTCACTTGCAGACCCTCCGCATGACCGGAATCGTCCGGACGGAAAAGCGCCAAAGCTGGATCATCTACAGCATCGAGCCTGAAGCTCTTGACCTGCTGAGAACAGCTTTTCAACACTTTCCGCCGGAAGGCACGCGCATCCAAATCGACTTGGACCGGCTGAGCGGCCGCATCCGGCTCCGCATCGATGGCTGCTGCGTGCAGGGCATCGGTGCCCTCGACGACCTCAAGGAGACAACCCATGTCGCTTAAGAGCCTTTTCCCTTGGCTGATCCTCACGCTTGGCACGTTGGCACCGGGCCAGGATCGCCCGGTCCAAGTCCCTACGTGAACCGGATGACCCGGTGAAGGGGGCTTCCTCGGTTCGGGGGAGATTAACAAACAGTGGACTTTCTCGGCTCGGTACGTGGATATCGACCTCGTTCGTCCCCGATGGCGCTACACCGCGTCCTACCGAGTTACGCCTCGCGCCCAGATCGGCGTGGAGTGGAATCCGAATGCGGGTGAGGCGGGCTTTATCGGCAACTACATTCTCACGACGGAGTCGGACCGGATGCCCATGATCAGCTTCGGCACCTCGAGCGATCGTATCGGCACGCCGCCCGGGCCCCGTGCGTATTACATGACAGTGGCTAAGGGAATTCCCGGTCTGAAAGTTGGACCCTATTTCAGCGTCAACTACTCGGAATATGACCGCAAGATTAACTTCCCGTTTGGCGTGAACATGGGCGTGACGCCGGAATGCGATCTGCTCTTCATGCACGACGGGCGTAAATCGCACGCCCTCTTGACCTTTAAGCAACCCAGCTTCAATCTCAGCCTCATTTGGGTGTGGTTCAAGCACCCCGGAATCAGCGTCAGCTTTGGATTCTAACCATGATTACTTCCATCCTCCTCCTCCTCGCCGTTCAGGACACGCCTCAAGACATCGCCAAAAAAGACCTGCCGAAAGCGGCTGAATGCGTCATCTGCTCGGCCGGGGGCGAGAACCATGGGGAAGAGAAGCCTGCCGCGGGGGTGAGATACAAAGGGAAGGCGTTCTACTTCTGCAATGCCAAAGAGGTCGCGGGCTTCAAGAAGAACCCCGACTTCTACATGCCGTTGACTCTGCCCATGGCTTTGGACAAGTTCGACCTGACCGATAGTTCCGGCGTTCGCTGGAATGCGGAGTCGATGAAAGGCAAGCTCGTTCTCATCGACTACTGGGCGACCTGGTGCAAGCCCTGTTTGGCGCTCAAGCCGAAGCTCGACACGATTCGAAATACCTACAAGGGTCAGGGCTATGAGATGCTCTCCGTGAGCATCGACGAGCGCAAGCAGGTCATGGACGCGTTCGTGGCGAAGAAGCCATTCGAGAATCCCGTGCTGTGGGATGACAAGAAAACTTGGGCGGACCTGCGCGTAGTTTCGATCCCCGCCCTCTTCCTCGTGAAGGATGGCCAAGTCATCGCCCAATTCCGAGGCGGCGTCAAACTGGCCGACCTGGAAGCAGCGATCAAGAAGGCCCTCTAGCCTGTAGCATTCCCGAATGGGCTTGCGGGCAGATCACACTTTCGAAGTCCGTGAATCTGCAGCAAGTCCTCCCTTCTGTGCTCCTTTCTGTGACCCTCTGCGGTTCCTGGATTTGCTTTCTCCAAGCCCGAACCGAGACTAACGCCCCAGTTTTAAAGTGACAGAAAAAACATTTCGACATTTATCGAAATGTGTGGTATAGTCATTTCGATGAACGACGAAATGATGGTCAAGCGATTGAAAGCCCTCGGGGATTCGACGCGCCTCCATATCGTGGAGCTTCTTTCGGGCTGTTGCCGCGGCACGGCCTCGATTCGGCCGGACGGCGGAGTCGAAGGGCCGACTGCAGGGGAAGTCTGCTGCCATATCACGGGCGCCGAGAAGATCACCTCCACGATCTCCCACCACTTGCACGAGCTCGAGGCCTCCGGCCTGATCCGGCTCGAAAAGAAAGGTAAATCCACGGTTTGTGCCTTGGACACAGAAGCCCTGAGCGCGGTCGCCGACCATCTGAACCGCATCGCCAAAGGAACCCAAGAAGACTGTTGCTGCTATTGCGGACAGCCGGGGAAGGAATAGAAACCATGAACAACGAAATGATTGAAAGAGAAGACGTCCGCGAACTCGTTCGCCAGCGATACGGCGCCGCCGCCCTGCGCGTGCTGGAAGGCTCCTCCAAAGCCTCGTGCTGCGGAGACACCGCCGACAGCGGCGGCTGCTGCGGCGGGGCTAGCGAGCGCGAAGAGGCGTGCTGCTCAAATGCCGAGGATCAAATCACCTCGGGCCTGTACAACGACGTCGAGGCGTCCCAGATCCCCGAGGCGGCATTGCTGGCGTCGCTGGGTTGCGGCAATCCCACCGCCCTCGCCCAACTCAATGAGGGCGAGACCGTGCTCGACCTGGGCAGCGGCGGTGGCATCGATGTCCTGCTCTCCGCCCGCCGCGTCGGCGAAACCGGATTCGCCTACGGATTGGACATGACCGACGAAATGCTCCAGCTCGCCGAACAGAACAAGGCGGAAGCGGGCGCGACGAATGTCAAGTTCCTAAAGGGGCACATCGAAGAGATTCCGCTGCCGGATAACTCGGTTGACGTGATCATCTCGAATTGCGTGATCAACCTGTCCGCCGATAAAGATCGCGTGCTGCGGGAGGCTTTCCGAGTTCTCAAGCCCGGCGGCCGCTTCGCCGTGTCGGACGTCGTCGTTGATGGCGAGATTCCGGAAGCCATCCGCCAGGACATGGAAGCCTACGTCGGCTGTGTGGCCGGTGCACTTGAGCAGAGCGACTATTTGGCCCGGCTCGAAGCAGCCGGTTTCAAGGACGCGAGCATCGATCCGACACGCCGATACAAGTTCTCCGACCTCGATGGCAGCTGGGCACCAAAAGGCATCCCCGCTCTCACCGAAGAGGAGAGGAAGGGCCTCGACGGGAAGATCTACGGCGGCTTCATCCGGGCG
>JBKJIP010000059.1:0-2769 GCA_046598515.1 Fimbriimonadaceae bacterium
CTGGTCGGGAACAACTTTGTGCTTCAATCGCAGGTCGATGAACCATTGAAATGCCTCGATCGTTTCCTTCGATTCGAGCCCCAGTTTGGTCGGCGCAAATGGCTGATCGACGATCTCGCCCCCGTTCTGCCACACAAAGGGTGCAACTCGCTGTAGCGAGACTTCGGTTCCCAATCCGTACTGGTCGGTCTTGCCGTCGCCGTCTTTATCCTTAGTTAGAGCTTTTCCCGTCTTAACGAAGTCGTCCCAAGTCCAGTCCGCCGCCGGATACGGAAGGTTCGCTTCATCGAACAGAGTCTTGTTGTAATAGACCACCAAACTCGAGAGGTTCTGCGGTATGCCCATCAACTGGCCATTCCACTTAAATGGCTCGATCGCTTCCGGGAAGAAATCCGCCTCCTTGATTACCTTGCTGGTCGCCAACTGGGTCGCGAGCGGCTCAAGAACTCCCTTCACGGCAAACTCAGAAAAGCGGCGATAGTTGATGAGGACCACATCGGCCGGCGTTCCCGCCGCAAAATCCGTTCCCAGCCGTTTGCGATAATCGCTCAACGAGGGAATGTGCATCAGCTCGACTTTGATGCCGGCATGCTTCTTCTCAAAGGCTGTAACCAGGTTCTGATAGGCCTTCAGCTCCGCCGGGTCCCCGAAGATCATAAATGTCAGCCGATCCGCTCCTCCCGGTGCCGTCTCCGACTTGGGACCACAGGAAAGGAGGCTCACGCCAACCAGCCCTCCCATCATGAGGAGCCGAACAAACTGTAAAGGGGACATGGTCGGTTCAAATTACCTAAGCCAGAACCATTCAACCTCGGCCCTAATGTCTGGCGAGCGATCCGTCAAAATGACCGAATGCAAATACGAGCGGCCGTTTTCCGCGAGCCCGGCGTGCCCTTCACAATCGAAAACCTCGAACTCGACCCGCCTAGAAAGGGGGAGGTCTTGGTCCAAGTAAGGGCGGTGGGAGTCTGCCATAGCGACTGGCATCTGATGACGGGCGCGACAAAGCATCCGACTCCCGTCGTGCCCGGCCACGAGGGTGCGGGCATCGTTACCGAGGTTGGAGAGGGGGTCTTGGGGGTCGCGGTCGGCGACCACGTCGCTCTGAATTGGGCGCCCGCTTGCGGATCGTGCTTCTACTGCGATCGGGGCCGCCCGAACCTTTGCGCGACCTATGTCGAAGCGATTTGGGCCGGCACCATGCTCGACGGGACGACCCGGCTGAAAACTGTCGAGGGCGAGCCCGTATTCCACTTCAGCGCTCTCGCCTGCTTCGCCGAATATTGCGTGGTGCCGGAGCAGTGCTGCGTTACGATCCCCAAAGAGATCCCGCTGGAAATCGCCGCCCTGATCGGGTGCGCGGTGACCACGGGGGTCGGGTCCGTCTTGAATACCGCACAGGTAGAGCCCGGCTCGAACGTGGTCGTCTTCGGGGTCGGCGGCGTCGGTCTGAGCACCGTACTCGGGGCGAAACTTGCCGGAGCGGCCAAGATCATCGCCGTCGACCCCCTCGAATCCCGGCTTGCACTCGCCCGCGTGCTCGGCGCAACGGAAACTCTCTCGGCCGGGGAGGACGCGGTCTCCCAGATCAAAGCGCTCACCGAGGGCCGCGGTGCGGATTACGTCTTCGAAGCGGCCGGTGTACCCGCCGTCCAGGAAATGTGCCTCGACGCCGCCCGCCCCGGCGGCACCATCGTCTTCTCAGGCATCTCCCCGATGGGCAGCGCCACGAACCTTCCCGGCTCTGTCATCGTCCGCCAAGAAAAGACTATCAAGGGAAGCTACTACGGCACCTCGCACGCCCCGCGCGACTTCGTCAAGTACGCCCAAGCTTTCGCCGACGGAACCCTGGCTCTGGACAGACTGATCACGAACCGCTACCCCCTTGAGCAGATCAACGAGGCGTACGCAGACATGCTTTCCGGCCGCTCCGCCCGAGGAGTGATCGTATTCCCTTAACCTGAGAATGGCCTAATCGTTAAACTTGGAAACTGAACAGGGCTACCTAACGTCATAATCACGGAAGGGCGATAGCCCGGCGAAATGCCTCTTCCCTGGCCACGTACGGTGTGAGAGCTAGACGGTAATAGGGGGAGGCTTTTCGCTGTCTGCCATGACCAACCCTTGGTAGGCTGTTTCCGCCCACGCGCGGCACGATCCATCCACGTGCTCCATGAAGTTCTGTTGCTAAACACAAGGCAACTGCCTTCCTCATGCCCAGCCTGGTCGCAAAGATTCCAAAACTTTGATCTTTCACGGGGGCGGGATGCACCCTGCCCCGCCAAGTCGAAGAATTTCACCAACTTATTGATTCTTTCATGGAGGGCGGGGATGCATCGTGCCCCGCCTGGGCGCCCTAGGGCGCGGGTTGCGTTTTCCCCGCGAACTTGCGCATCGGCAAGCTAAACCTCCGGAATCATCCCCTGCTCCGCGACCGAATGTGGCTCTTTCCCGCTCTCCAAAGCGATCCGCTCTCGAATCACATCCTGCAGAGCCAACACGACCGTCAGAAGCACCGGGCCCGCCATCAAGCCGACCGGACCCAAGGCAAAGACACCGCCCAGCAAGCTGAAGAAGATCGCCATCGGATGCAGCGCAACCCGAGAGCCGATGATAAACGGCCTCAAGAAGTTATCCACTTGGCTGATGACCAAGAAGCCGAACGCGACCAACCCGATGCCGCCCGCCCAGTTCCCCTGCGCCATTAAGATAATCCCCAGCGGAACATACGCCACCGGCGCCCCCAACAAGGGAATCGCGCACAGAATC
>JBKJIP010000077.1:0-2609 GCA_046598515.1 Fimbriimonadaceae bacterium
CAGGAGATAGTTCGTGTCGCCGACCGGATCGAGCCCCGCCACGAAGATGCGCTTGCCATAGTTCGCAGATGCCGGGGCGAGGCATTGGAAAAATGTGGGCTTGGCAACATCGAGGCCGAGTTCTGGATTGCCACCGCGCGAAGCAAGGAGCCCGCCCCGGTACCACATGGAGTCATCGATAGACGCGCCCGCCGCCTTCGCCGCGATCCGCTGAACGGACTCCCGGAACGTCTCGACGCTCTTCATAAGTCCCTCACCGTCTCAAGCTCGTACACGGCCTTCTGGTCGGAGTCGAACGTATAGTGCGGGTTGCAAGATCGAACGATGCACTGATACTCCGTCCCCGCATCGTTCACCATCACGGCGTCACCAAACCGTAGCGGTCGCCGCCTGGCCGCGTCGTCTTCATGCGCGATCAGCAGGAGAGGTGCCTCCAGCGTGATCAGCTTATAACCGTGCCCAAGCTGCTGCTCCAGCCGCGCCATAACCCAGTTCGCTTGCTCCTGCGTCTGGATCACGACGTTTCGCTTCCATAGCGGGATCTGGAAGCCCACCCAATCCTTATGAAGCTTGTCCGGGGCCGAAACCGTTTGATCAGGGTGCACCTTGTAGGAGCGCTTGTTGACCCAAGTCTTGCGGATCACCTGGCCGCTGTTCGGGTCCACGCCACCGATGAGCTCGATGTAATTCGCCTCTGGTCGCTTGTCCTTGATCGTGACGTCGAGAATCGGGACCGTCGCCGCGTTGTAGCTCCCGAAATCGTGCTCCGCATAAGAATCCAGTGCGAAAATCTTCCCGCTGTCTTGCCCCGCCGTCGTAAAGTAAGCCTTGTTCGTGTAAGGTGCCCGCGGCGGGATCAGCGCCTTCCATTTGCCGTTTGGCCCGGAATTCCAGTCGAAGAAGAGAGCCGCGCCGAAGTACTCGCGGGCGATATCCACCGCCACCTGCATGAAGTCCGCGTTGAAGTCGATCTCCAGCGCCGCCTGGTCGGTCGGAAAGAGTCGAACCGGGCTGTCGGTTATGTCGATCTGCGAGTAAGGCCATCCGCCCCAATTCAGAAGTGTCTTAATCGCATCGACGGCCTTGCGGGGCTGAGCCGTGGCCGCATCATAAGCGAAGCCCGGAACGATGGCCCTCTGAACCGATCCAAGCCACGTGATAGGTTGCCCTGTGAACTCGTACTCGTAAGCGATTGGGTGAGGATGCGCCGCGCCCGTGCCCTTGATTCCAGCCCCGAGAACCTTATGCCGCCTGCGACGTGGCTTCTCTTCGCAGATGCCGCCGCCCAGGATGCACCGCCGCCTGGTTGGCGACTCCGGATCATAACCCGTGTATTCGGTCTCGATCGTAAAAGGGAAAATCCCGATCTCCTGCAGATCGTCGAGGTCCCCCATGATGTCCACATGAGCCCAGGAAAACGAGTCTGCCGTAGGATCGGCCCCGCCCGTCATTATCGAGACGCCCGTCTGCTTGTTGAACGGCGTTAGCTCGATGTCAACCGGCTCGTAGCCTGGATCGTCCTCTACGAAGCCATTCCGATAGAAGAACGCTTGGCGAATCGTCGGCGTCGTCGTGCCCGGGCCGCTCAAATGGATCTCGGGCATGAAGGACGTTTCCGGATCACCGTCCGAATTCTCTTGCGGGAAGTCGGCATATTTGCCCGTCGCCCCCTGGGTGCCCGTCCCGGTCGCCGCAACCTCTCGGTTCCGCGAGTCGAAGAGCTTGATCGTCGCACCCGTGCCGGTCGGGAAGTCCCCAAAAATCTGAACGCGCAGCGAACTCCCGAAGCTCGGAAGCGGAAAATAGAATTGGCGATCGCGAAAGTAGCCCGCCGTCAGCCACTTGGGAGCCTTGACCGCCAGCGCACTGGCAAACGGCCGGGGAAGGTCCATTCGAAGAGTATCGTTCTGCGCGGCGGGCACCGGGCCCCCTTTCCGTTGAACCTTGAAGGTGAAGCCGGCTGGTACCGCCAACTGCGCTCCGACTTGAGGACGAACGACCGCGAGCATGCCCGATGACTGGAGTCGGGTGTCGTTTTGCCCGCCAAACCGGATGTTTACGAATGGCTTGTCCCAAAGCACTGGGGGCGTGTAGATCCGCATGGTCCAAATCGCCGCGCGAGCCGCCATTTCGCCCGTAACCGCCGCCTTGAAGACTTGCCACTTGTACCAACGCTCGGTCTCGACGACTGCTTCTTCTTCGGGGTCGTAGGTCGTTTCAACGCCCCGCTCGTAAATCTCGCATTCGCCGTTGTTGTAGCCAACGACGGCGTACTTGCCATAGCCGCTCCAAACTCCCTTCCAAAAGTTATTCGGGCCCGGGAAGTAGGCGATCATGATCGGAATCACGCCCACTCGGTTGTGGGTCGCTACTTCCGCCTTGAAAACGTATTCATGGCCGATCAGGTCGTTTCCAGCTTCGCTCTGCTTGAAAACCCGGTCCATTTTGACGCCCAGGACTGGAGGCCCCGGAAAGGCCGTCTGGTCGCCATCGAGGCGAAACTTTTCACCCACGGCGTCAAGGCTCTCGCTTGACGTCTGTTTCCGGCGAAACATTGGCCCCGCTGTCGCCGCCAAGCTCGAGCCCGTTCCGGAGCCCGAGACTTCAGG
>JBKJIP010000115.1:0-6752 GCA_046598515.1 Fimbriimonadaceae bacterium
GTAAGCTGGTCGGCGCTCCGCACGTGGGCGTGGGGAGTAAACAGCCGCCGGCGACCGCTCTCCGCCGCTCCCGGATGGCCAAGAACATGTTAACGCCACACGCCCTCGTGTGGCGCACCGACCAGCTTCCAATCTCGCCGAACTAAGCGAACCGTTCACGCCACACGCCCTCGACCAGCTTCCGACCACGCGAAAACTAAACGACCGCGCTCTCGGGAGCGAACGTCAGCCGACCGTCGACGTAATCGACCGTCAGCTTCTGCCCGTCCAAAACCTCGCCCTTTAGCAGCGCCTGCGCCAAGGGGTTGAGAATCTCTTTCTGCACGGCCCGCTTCAGCGGGCGCGCTCCGTAGATCGGATCGAACCCGGCCGAGGCCAAATGCGTCGCCGCCGCTTCGGTAAGCACCAGCTCGATTCGCCGTTCCGCAAGCCGTCCTGCGAGTTGGGCGACCTGAATCTTGACGATCTCTTTGATCTGCTGCACGCCGAGCGAGCGAAAAACGATGATGTCGTCCAACCGGTTGATGAACTCCGGACGGAAGAACATACGGACCGATTCCATAACCTTGTTTTTCGTGTCCTCGAACGAGGTCGATTCTCCCGTGATCGAATCCCCGAGAGGATCGGCATAGAACTGCGACCCCAGGTTGCTCGTCAGGATCACCAATGTGTTCTTGAAGTCGACCGTTCGGCCCTGGCCATCAGTCAAGCGACCATCGTCCATCAACTGGAGGAGCACATTGAATATCTCCGGGTGCGCCTTCTCGACCTCATCGAGAAGCACGACGCTGTAGGGCCGCCGGCGAACCGGCTCCGTCAACTGGCCGCCCTCTTCGTAGCCCACATAGCCGGGAGGGGCACCGATGAGGCGCGAAACCGTGTGCTTCTCTTGGAACTCGCTCATGTCGAGCCGGATCATCGCCTTCTCGTCATTGAACATGAACTCGGCCAGAGCCTTGGCGGTTTCCGTTTTACCTACGCCGGTCGGCCCGAGGAACAGGAATGAGCCAATGGGCCGATTGGGATCGGCGATGCCAGAGCGGCTTCGCCGAATCGCGTCGCTCACAATTTCTAGGGCATCATCCTGTCCGACAACCCGCTTGGAAAGCCGATCTTCAAGGGTCAGCAGCTTTTCCAAGTCGCCCTGGAGGAGTTTTGACACGGGCACGCCGGTCCACTTGCTTACGACCTCGGCGATGTCCTCCGCGTCGACCTCTTCCTTGAGAAGAGGCTTGCCCTGGCTCGTGTCGGCTAGGATTTCAGTCTCCGCAAGAATCTTCTTTTCGAGATCGGGAATCTTTCCGTGCTGAAGCTCGGCCGCCCGTTGCCACTCATAGTCGCGTTGAGCTTGGGCCAATTCCGTTCTAGCCTGTTCGAGTTCTCCCTTTAATGAACGGAGAGACTCAATCTTCTCCTTTTCATGCTGCCAAATCGCGCGGAGCCCGCTTGCTTTCTCGTTCAGTTCTGCCAGTTTTTTCTCGGCATTCTCCAGCCGCGCCTTGCTGGCGGCGTCCTCTTCCCTCTTAAGTGCTTCACGATCGATTTCGAGCTGGGCGACTTGCCGCTCGACTTCATCAATCTCTTGAGGAACGCTATCGATCTCGATCTTGAGCCGACTCGCGGCTTCGTCCATAAGGTCGATCGCCTTATCGGGCAGGAAGCGATCCGTGATGTATCGGTTGCTCAAGGTTGCCGCGGCCACGAGGGCGGAATCCGTGATACGGACACCGTGGTGGATCTCGTAACGCTCCTTAAGCCCGCGGAGAATGGAAATCGTCTCTTCAACACTGGGCTCGCCGACATAGACCGTCTGGAATCGCCGCTCCAGCGCTTTGTCCTTTTCTACATAGAGGCGGTATTCGTTCAGAGTCGTGGCGCCGACGCAGCGAAGTTCACCTCGGGCGAGCATCGGCTTGAGCATGTTCGAAGCGTCCATCGAACCCTCGGCGCGGCCAGCGCCAACGAGGGTGTGCAACTCATCGATGAACAGAATCACGCGCCCATCGGATTTCTTGATTTCTTCCAGAACGGCCTTCAGGCGCTCCTCGAACTCACCCCTAAACTTCGCACCCGCGACGAGGGCGCCCAAGTCCAGCGAGATAACGCTCTTGTCCCTCAGGCCCTCGGGCACATCGCCCGTGATAATTCGCTGAGCGAGTCCTTCAGCCACGGCAGTCTTACCGACGCCGGGTTCACCGATTAAGACGGGATTATTCTTCGTGCGCCGGCTAAGCACCTGGATGACGCGCCGAATCTCTTCATCGCGACCGATAACTGGATCGAGCTTGCCGGAGCGAGCCCTTGCCGTTAGATCGATCCCGTACTTCTCGAGCGCCCGATACTTGTCCTCGGCATTCGGATCGGTGACACGGGCGCCGCCGCGAATGTCCTCGATGGCAGTCAGCAGGAGTTCGCGCGTGATGCCCTTGGCCTTGAGCTCACGGCCGACGAAGCCGGCGTCTTGGGCGAGGCCGAGGAGGAAGTGCTCGGTCGAAACGTAGGTGTCGCCCAACTTCTCGGCTTCCGAAAACGCATCGTTGAAGACCTTCTGGAGGCGTGAGGAGATATTGCCGCCGTGAGCCGCGGCACCTTGGACCTTGGGCTGCCGTTCCAGATCCGCACGTACGGTTGCCCGAATCGACTCCGGATCGGCGCTAAGCTTTTCCAGGACGGGCCGAACGACGCCCTCCGACTGCTCTAGAAGGCCGAGCAGCAGGTGTTCTGCGTCGATCGAAGAGTGCTGCAGCGTCGTCGCAAGGGACTGGGCGTTCTGGACCGCATCTTGGGCTTTGAGGGTAAGTTTGTCGAATCGCATTCAGTCTTCCCAACGTGAGCCCCTAGGACTCATGTTATTTGTAATAATGATTATAACGTTACCGGCGGCGATTTCGTTGCTTATGGGTCCAAATGCTTTGTCCCCAGAATGAATGACATCTTGCTTGTAGAATTGCTGGGAAAATAGAAACGCGAAAGCAAATACCACCTTTCGAGCGAAATCTTTACTAGTAGAATTACGTGTTTTAGAGGAGAAGTATCCCTCTCTCAAGACGGTTCTGCGTACACTCTTCTCAGGAGGACTGTTCCGACCAATTCGAGGGCGTAGTGAAGACGAAGATCTTCAATCTAGCGAATGGCGGTTCTGTTTGGATTTGGCTATGAATAAAAGCTTTTTTGTGTTAGCGCTCGCTGGCGGCCTCGTAGGCTCGTCGCAGGCGTTTTCGCTGTTTGATTTTGAATCTTCTCCCGTCACCTCGAACTTCTCGGGTTCGACGGGCGGATACACCTCGCTTGCACAAACCGATGCAGGACTCACCTTGACGATCACTCGCTCGTCCGGCAATGCGTTCGACGTCTTCGACAACCCGACGATGGGTCTCGGCTATCACTTCCCCCTAACATGGGAGGGCCGCAGCCTTTCGCCGTTCTTTCGTAGCGGAGTCAACGACTACTTTGTCGGCAACTTCTCCTCCGCGGTAAGCGCCGTTGAGCTCGAAGGCTTAGACTTCAGCCCCGATTCCGACATCCTTTTCATGGAAGTCTGGTCCGGCCTGAGCGGCACGGGCACTCTGCTCGCCACCGTCACCAATGACTGGGGCACCAATATAGGTCCTAGCTACGCGGCAGTCGGTTGGAACGGAGGCGGAACGAGCTCCGCTCAGTCCATCGTTTTCCGCGGCGGCTCCACAGCCGCTCCGCAGAGCATGTTTATCGACAATATCGCCGCGACCGCGGTTCCCGAGCCCGCCACTATGGCTGCTCTGGGGATGGGCGTACTTGCCCTGATTCGTCGACGTCGCCAAAAGTAGAACACTCCAACATTTAAGAGCCGGCTCCACAACGGGCCGGCTCTTTTTTTGTGCGGCTTTGGGGTCAAAATACGATAACCATGATTCTTCCCCTCGTCGCAACCCTCTTCGCCGCCGGAATCACCCGTGACGACTACGGCGTCCCCCATATCCAAGCTGCTGCATGGGGCGAGGCGTTTGAACTTGCCGGCTACGCCGTGGCCGAGGATCGACTGTGGCAAATGGAGAACAGCCGGCTCCTCTCCCGGGCAAAGCTCTCCAAGGTCTTCGGCAAATCCTTCGAGGCCTCCGATCGCGACGTGCTGAAGAGCTGCTACACCGACGCCGAGCTCCAAGACCAGGTCGACAAACTGCCTCCCAAGATCAAGGAAGCTTTCGAAGCTTATGCGCGAGGCGTCAGCAAGTTCATCGCCGAAGGCAAGCTTCCTCCCGGATATGCGCAGAACGGCTTCAAACCCGAACCATGGAGCGTCATCGACACCGCCGCTATCTCCGTGCGATTCCTGCAAACGTTTGGGCGGGGCGGGGCCGGCGAAATCCGGAACATGGCGCTCTATGGCTACATGCAGTCTCAAAAAGGGATAAAAGGTCGCGAGCTGGACGTTCTCGACGACTTCGCCTGGCAGAACGATGCCCGGGCGAGAACCACCGTCACCCCTGGGGACGATCCTTTGGCCAAAAACCACCCGGTATTCCATGCCCCAACCCGGGCGGAAACCGAAAAACACCTAGCGCTTTTGCCCAAGGCGAACCTTCTCGAACTGCTTCCCGGAATCCGGGTGGCCGAAAGACAGGACAGCACCCGCGTCGCCGAACTCGTGGGGTCTCCCTATAAGAGCGGCAGCTATTGTGTCGTCGTAGGCCCCTCGCGAAGCGCGAATGGTAAGGCGATCCTTCTTTCCGGCCCCCAAATGGGCTTCCGCAGCCCCTCGATCGCCCACGAGATGTCAATCGACGCTCCCGGCATCCACGCGGTCGGCATGGATGTCCCCGGCGTTCCTGGCATCATGATCGGGCATACAAGCTTCATGGCGTGGGGCTTGACCACCGGCGTTGCCGACACCGAAGACGTGATGTTCGCCAAGCAGACCGCCGAGGGTTACCAATATGGGTCCCAGACCAAGCCGCTCCAAACTCTCAAACTCTCGTTCACCACGAAAGAGGGCGTGGAGACTCCGGTCGATCAGATGCGAACCGAGTTTGGCCCTGTCGCCCTTCGCCTGAGTTCTGGATTCATTTTTGCCCGCAAATCGAGCTTCTGGAAACGCGAACTGGAGAGCTTCTCCGCGGTTTACGACCTCTATGCGGCCAAGTCGGTCGGCGAAATCAAGTCCGCGATAGAGAAGGCGACGATGAACTTCAACTTCTTCTATGCCACCGTCGGTGGCGATATCGGATACCACTATGCGGGCAATGTCCCCATGCGCGCTCCTGGTCTGGATCCCCGATTCCCGACTCCTCTGTCTCCCGAAACGGATTGGAAGGGATTTCTGCCCAAGGCCCAGATGCCCGGCGTAGACAATCCGAAGTCCGGAATCCTTTTCAACTGGAACAACAAACCGGCAACCTGGTGGCCGAACTGGGACACTCCCGTCTGGGGCCGAATCTTCCGCAACGAGGTCCTCGCCCAGCAGCTTACGAAACCGAAACTCACCGTCTCCGACGTGGAAATGGCACCGTGGCAAGTGGCCCGCACGGATTACAATTGGTGGGCCTTCAAGGATATTCTCAAGGAATCAGGTGACGAGTGGCTGACGAACTTCGACGGCAGGCTTCAGGAGGGTTCCATCGGAGCCGGCCTTTACGTGACGTTCTTCGACGCCCTGCGCGAAGAACTGTTCACGCCCCACATCGGCGGCCTGATCTCGCCGGACAACTTCCGCCAAGCTGTCCAGCCGAGCGTTATGCTGAATGCGCTCGAGGGCAAAACCAAGTTCAACTATCTCGCGGGGCGACAGCGGTCGGCCGTTTTGCGAGCCGCATTGGCCAAGACTATCCAGCGCCGAGGCGATGATCCGGAGAAATGGCGCTTTTCGGCCAGCCGCATGAACATCTCCGACCCCTCCGTCCCCTATTCCGATCGTGGGACTTACATCCAGATCGTCGAGATGCTATCGAAGCCGACGGGCCGTAACGTCCTACCGCCTGGAGTGGCCGAGTTTGGCCCCCACTCACAGGATCAGTCGCCGCTGTCACGGGCCTGGATTTACAAGCCGATGGGATTCGGCGGTTAGGACCAACCCTCTCCTTGCCGCGATGCTCGTGCGCGGGAAGGAGAGGGGCCGGGGCGAGGGTTCCCCCGGAGGATCTGGTCCTCGGTCCGTGCTCAAAGACGTCATCGGAAAGTGAAAATCGGGAACCAAAGCCCGGCTCCCGGAACCTCATCCCCCGACCCCTTCTCCCTTATCGGCACAATCATCCGATCAAGGAGAAGGGGGGGCACTAGAAGATCGCGTTGAGCTTCGCCATAACCCCGTCATCCAACCGATCGAGCACGTCGAGCGCCCCCAGATTCTCCTCAAGCTGAGACATCTTCGTCGCGCCCGTGATCACGCTCGTAACTCGCGGATTTTTGGCGCACCATGCCAATGCCAACTGCGATGAAGTACAACCCAGGTCCGAAGCCACAGCCTGCAGGGCACGCGCCTTCTCGATTCGCTCCGGCGTCAAGATGTCCCGCAGCCACTCCATCGTCGGCAGGGAGAGCCGGCTACCATCCGGGATTCCTTCGTTGTACTTACCCGTGAGAATTCCGCTCGCGAGCGGGCTCCATGTCGTGGTTCCCAATCCACAATGGTCGACGGCGATGCTGACATCGCCTTCAAACTGCGTTCGTTCGAGCAAGCTGTATTGCGGCTGCTCGACCACGGGACGATGCAAACCGTGCTGGACCGCATAACTCCAAGCTTCGATGATCCGGGCCGACGTCCATTCCGAAGTGCCCCA
>JBKJIP010000224.1:0-4612 GCA_046598515.1 Fimbriimonadaceae bacterium
TGGGGGCAATCTCCAAAGGTCAGCGCGCCCGCGCTGGGCTTTTGGTCGCCCTCGCCTTCCGGCCGGACCTGCTCCTTCTCGACGAACCATCCTCGGGCCTGGATCCGGTCGTGCGGCGTGACATTCTGGGCGCGATCATTCGGACGATTGCGGACGAGGGACGCACGGTGCTCTTCTCGTCCCACCTTCTCTCCGAAGTCGAGCAGGTTTCCGATCGCGTGGTCATGGTGAAGGCTGGCCATGTCGTCCTCGACGATGACCTCGCCGCGATCAAGGAAACTCACCACAGGATCGCGCTGAGGCTCGAAGAAGCGTCTCCCCAACCGCCAACCCTGGCGGGAGTAGTGGCCTGGACTGGTAGCGGGCGAGACTGGTCGGCTCTATGGCATGGCGATCCTCGCTTGCTTGAAGCAGAGGTGACCATCTCGGCTCACGGGGCGAAAGTGGTCTCCCGGGAAGGCGCCAGCCTCGACGATATCTTCGTCGCCCATGCCGGAGCCGCCGCATGACCGCGGTTTCGGTGCTCGACCTGTTCCTTCGCCGCTACCGTCGGGTCTTCTGGATCGTGGGTGGTTACTACTTGGTCTTGGTTGGGCTGACCTTCCTTCCCAAAGGCACCTTGCCCGAACTCCTGCCCGGCATGCTGTTGCCGCCGGCTTTCCTGGGTCTGCTGGTCACTTTGGCCGCCTTTTCCAATCCCGAAGCGGACCTGGCCGGGGAGGGTTCTGGATTTCCGGCCTTCGCTCTCCGGTTACCAGTCCAAACCCTTAATCTGGCTCTTTGGCCAATCTTGGGCGTGGCTGTCTGGGGAGCATTTTGCTGGTTTGTTCTTGCCCGACTTTACATGTTGCCATTCGGGATGTCCGCTCCGATTTGGAGCCCTTGCGCGGTCGTTGCTGCCCTCGGGACGACTCTGCAAGCCGTCCTCTGGATGCCGGTGCGCAATGGTGCCTTGCGGATCATTCCCGCCGTCCTCGCGCCAGTGCTGTTGATCGGTGGCGCCTTCTGGATGACCTTTGAAGGCGTCGCCAATGAAAAGGTCGCTCTCATTTACTTGGCGATCGCGTTTGTCTCGGGCATTTGCGGGGGAATCGCCGTGGCCCGTGCCCGAACTTCAGGCACGGTTCGTCGTTCCGCGCGAGAGCGAACATTCCGAGACCGATCACGCAAACTGCGACCGTTCGCATCACCCCTCGCCGCCCATTTCTGGGTGGAATGGCGCAAACAGGGCAGGATTTTGCCGATCTTGACTACAGCCTTTATGGCCCTGCTGTCGATCCCATTGCTTTGGAGAGCGGAGTATCTCTTCGAACGCGGAGATCTCGGCGGCTATCTAAAGATCAATCCCTGGTTAACGTCCTGGTTTCCGTTCTTGCCCGCGATTCCCTTGCTCATTGCGACCGTGTTGGGCATGGGGGCGGCGCGGTCCTATTTGCGAAGCCCAGAGGGCTCCTATCACCTGTTTTTCGCAACCCGGCCGCTTAGTTCCGTCCAGATGCTTCGCGCCAAGTTCCTCTCCATTTCGGCAGGCGTGCTCCTGTCCTGGATCATCGTCATCGGTTTCGCCTTCGCCTGGCTTCTCGTGCGGGCAGAAGATAAGACGCATCAGGACTACACCTTGGTCTTCTTGTTCCAGCGCACGGCACCGATCTTCTGGGTAAAGCTGGGAGGGGTCGTTCTTGCTCTGATGCTTTGGACTTGGCGAAATCAGATGGTTGGCGCATTCGCCGACTATGTCCCCTTTCCCGCCATGCGGGGAATCTACGCCCTGATCGTGAGCCTGACCGGGGGAGCCGTGTACTTCACGCTAATGGCCCGCGGGCGTGAGCTTAGCGAGCCCGCTGCGGCCACGGGCGTGTCCGTCTTCCTCGGCATCGTCCTGATCGTCAAGCTCATCTTTGCCGGGGTTGCCGCAACGTGGCTTTTGAAGGTCGAGCCGGGGTCTGCTCGATATCTGGCTCGGTCATTGGCGCTATGGACCGTAGCCGCCATAGTATTTGGGATTGTCGGCAACTACTTCGGGCAGGTTGCCCTCGATACCGGCTTCCCGCCCGGGCTGTTCTCAAAGCCCAGTCCCGCACTCGCGACCCTCATCCTGATCCCGCTCACGCGACCGATATTGGCACGGCTTGCTTTGGAGGTTGGTCGTCACCGAGGCTGAATAGGCTATCATATGTCTACATCTTGGCCGACTTCAACCTGCTCAACTTAGGCGATCAGATCGAGCATATC
Organism: Fimbriimonadaceae bacterium; assembly: GCA_046598515.1. Taxonomy (GTDB): domain Bacteria; phylum Armatimonadota; class Fimbriimonadia; order Fimbriimonadales; family Fimbriimonadaceae; genus JANJUB01. The sequence continues at coordinate 2,233 of JBKJIP010000224.1, forward strand.
GAGGAAGTGCCCGCGCGGCTTGCTCGCTATGGCGAGTTGCATGCGCCAATGCATCCGAAGTTGCGGGAACGGTTGGATGAGTTGGGCTTCGAGCGGTTCTTCACTCACCAGGCCGAAGCGTTTGATACCTACTCGTCAGGCAAAGACATGGTGGTGGTGACGGGCACAAATAGCGGCAAAACGCTCTGCTACCACCTTCCGACCCTCCAAGCATGCCTCAGCGAGCCCGCCGCGCGGGCGCTCTATCTGTTTCCGACGAAGGCCCTCGCTCAGGATCAGCTCAAGCGCCTCAATCAGCTTTTGATCAGCCCCTTGCGGGCGGGAACCTATGATGGAGACACGCCCCAAAGCAGTCGGGGCGCGATCCGGAAGATGGCCCATGTGGTGCTTTCGAATCCAGATATGCTGCACGTCGGCATCTTGCCCGGGCATGAGAACTGGACGCCGTTTCTCAAGAACTTGCGGTTAATCGTGATCGACGAGATGCACACCTATCGGGGCGTCTTCGGATCACATGTTGCGAACCTTATGCGGCGACTCCTTCGCCTCTGCGAATCGCACCGCAATCGCCCGCAGATCATAGCCTGCTCGGCTACGATCTCAAACCCAGTGGAAGCCTTCCGTAAGCTCACGGGCCGCGAACCAGAGCTCATCAGCGAGGATGGCTCTCCGCAAGGGAAGCGCACCTTCATCTTCTGGAATCCCCCGGTCATGAAAGATGCCTCTCGGGCGAGCGCGAACGCGACGGCCGCTCACATCGTTTCCGACCTCACCGAGAGGGGATTGAAGTCGCTCACATTTTGTCGCGCCCGCGTTTCGACAGAGTTGGTCCTGCGCTACGCACGCAAGAACCTGAAGGAGACAGGCGACGAGAAGAAAATCGAGAGCTACCGCGCCGGTTACACCCCGAAGGAGCGGCGCGAGATCGAGAAGGCGGTCGCTAAGGGTGACATTCGAGCGCTCGTGGCCACAAATGCGATGGAATTGGGTGTCGACATCGGCGGCCTAGATGCGGTGGTCATGAACGGCTATCCCGGGTCGATCTCCAGCTTCTGGCAGCAGGCCGGCCGCGCGGGACGGGGTTCTCAAGACGGCATCGCGATCATGGTCGCGCACGACGATCCACTCGAGCAGTTTCTTCTAAGGGAGCCAGATGTGCTCCTCCAGAAGCCGGTGGAAAGAGTCGCTTTGAATCCGGAGAACAGTCAGATTCTCAGTCGGCACCTGCTGTGCGCCGCCCATGAGCGCCCGATCTCGGCGGGAGAGTTGGATCGCTTCGGACCGTCCGCTTTGGACCTCGCCGAAAACATGGACAGGGCGGGAGAGCTGTCTTACCGCTCGGGAGCGTTCTATTACCCATCCTTCGAACCGCCATCCCTCGGCGTCAACATCCGGGGCACGAACGGGACGTCCGTCAAGCTGGTCGCCGGGGGTGAAGAGATCGGCACGATGGAGCAATGGCGGGCCATGCAATACGCCCATCCCGGCGCTGTCTATCTGCATCGAGGCTATACGTTCTTGGTCACCTCGCTGGATTTGGAGCTAGGCGTAGCGCAGATCGAACGGCGGGATGTGCCTTTCTACACCCAGCCCGTAACCCAGTCAAGCGTCGAGCAGCTCGCCGTCCTTTCGACCTGCGAACACGGCATCGCTGACTACTCCCTCGTCGCGATCCGGGTGACGGATATGGTGACGGCGTACAAGCAGAAGTCAGTCGACGGGGACCGGGTCATGGACGTCATCGACCTCGATTTCCCGCCTCAAACGTTCGAAACCGTGGCGGTGAGAATCGATTTCCCGAGCCAGTCGCCCCTGGAAAGCAAAGGCGACGACCCGTTCGAGTACCCCGCCGCCCTCCATGCCTGCGAGCACGCCTTCACCGGCGTCGCCCCCCTCATCGCCGGCTGCGATCGAAACGATCTCGGCTCCGCATGGTACACGGTAGCCCCCGACACCCTGACCCCTTCGATCTATGTCTTCGACCGGACACCGGGGGGCGTCGGCCTCTCCGATCAGCTCATGGAAGCGCTGGAAAGCTGGCGAAACTCCGCGCGTCACCTTTTGGAGACGTGCCCTTGCCAAGAAGGTTGCCCCGGATGCTTGCTTAGTAGCCGATGTGAGGCATCGAATGAGCATCTGAACAAGCCCGGCGCCCTGACTCTGCTGGGGATGATTTAAGAGTCCCAGTTTCTCGTCTCCCGCCGTCGGGTGGCGAAGGCGACCAGCTTGCAAGAGAGGCGTGGCCGCATCTCCAGACTGGTCGGCACCGCCATCCGAGGGCGGAATGGCGGGAACAGCTATCTGGCTTTTCAACCCTTCTTCGGAATCGGCATCTGCGCGGTGACGGGCAACTTCTTCTTGACTTTAGCTGCGTTCTCCT
>JBKJIP010000301.1:0-7213 GCA_046598515.1 Fimbriimonadaceae bacterium
GCGGGAATGAAGTTCTTCGGAACAGAACCACCGACGACCTTGTTCTCGAAGACAAAGCCCTCGCCGCGAGGCTGGGCCGAGAGCTCGATCCAGCAATCGCCGAACTGACCTTTACCGCCCGTCTGTCGCTTGTGTCGGCCTTGAGCTTTCGCTGTGGATTTGACTGTCTCCTGATAAGGCACCTTGGCTTCTTCCGTGGTGACGGTCACGCCGAAGCGCGTTTTCAGCTTTTCGATGACGACATCGAGGTGGATATCGCCCATCCCTTCCAAAACTTCCTGATGGAGAGCGGCGCTGCGGGTATAGCGCAGAGTCGGGTCTTCTTCCAGTAGCTTATTGAGAGCAGGCCCGAGTTTGTCCTCGTCCGCTTTCGTCGCCGGCTTAATCGCAACGCGATAGATCGGCTCTGGGAACGTGATCGGTTCGAGTTGTCTCCTATCCTTGCCCGTAGTTAGCGTATCCCCGGTGTGAGTATCCGCCAGTTTTGCAATGGCGCAGATATCTCCGGGCGGGACGACCGTTGCCGCCTCTTGCCCCTTGCCATGCGGGAAGTAAAGGTTGTGCAGTCGCTCTTCCTTTTCACGGTTGATGTTGTGGACGTTTTGATCCAATTTGATCGTGCCACTGAAGACGCGGACATAGTTGATCTTGCCGACATAGGGGTCGGCCGTCGATTTGAAGCAGAACGCGGTGAGAGGGCCGTCGGCATCGGGCTTGAGATCGTCCGCCTTGGGCTTGTCTTTCGGGCTCGGCAGCTCGCCGATGATACGGTCCAGCAGGGTGGCAACGCCGATGCCGCTATGGGCGGATCCGAGCAAAACGGGAACGACTCGACCGTTCTCGGTGCCGATCAGAAGGCCATGCTCGATTTCGAGGGGATTGAGCTCTTCGCCTTCGAGATATTTCATGGCGAGTTCATCGTCGCCTTCCGCGGCGGCGTCCATCATCTTCTCACGGCGCTCGGCGGCTTCCTCGGCATATCCGGAGGGGAGATCTTCCATTTCTTCGCCCCGATCTTTGCCTTTATAGACCTTCATGTTCAGAAGGTCGAGAACGCCGGCGAAGGCGGCTTGGTGGCCGATGGGAATCTGGACGAGCACAACTTTGCGGCCATAACGCTCGTGCAACGTGTTGATGAGGCCCTCGAAGTCGGCGTTGTCCCGCTCGAGTTTGTTGACGAAAATACAAGTGGCAAGGCCATGCTGCTCGGCGACTTCCCAGGCGAGCTCGAATCCGACATCGAGGTCGGCTTTGGCTTCGCAAACGATGATCATGGATTCGACGACGCGGGCCACGCCGTGAAGATCACCTATGAAATCCGGGTACCCCGGCACGTCGATCAAGTTGATCTTATGATCGTGCCATTCCATGGGGAGCACGCTTGCGCCGACGCTGATCTTGCGGCGGATTTCAAGCGGGTCATGGTCGCTCTGGGTATTCCCCGCATCGACATTTCCCACACGATCGACGGCTCCAGAGGTGTAGAGCATGTGCTCCACCAACATGGTCTTGCCGGAGCCGCCGTGACCTACAATGGCGACGTTTCTAATTTTATCGGGCGAGTATTGCTTCATAGGCTTGCGGGCGTGTTACCCGTTAACCTTGGGTTATGGCAAGTCCCCCTTAGTGACCACGCGCTGCGCGAGCGAACTGAACGTCTTCGCCTTCGAGGCGGACGGCGGCCTGTCCGAGTCGAATGAGTTCGAGAATTGACAGGAACCAATACACCGCATCTTCGCGGGAGAAAGGCGAAGGAATCAATTCTTCCATCGGCTTCCAGGTTCCGCTGAGCGCGGCGAGGGCGATGCCCATCTGATCCATCAGGGACCGCCGTTTCTTGTTCAGCGGCTCGATAGGCTCGGGAACGGCCTTGCGCATCAGCCGCTCAAAGGCCCGCGCCAAGTCCGCGGAGGAAACATCGCACAGATCTAGCGGGACTTCATATGGGTCGGGGCCCGAATCCAATGGACGGAAGAAGAACTGCTCCCGCTCGTCATGCCAGACCTTTAACGCCTCGATGGCCAGTGTGTATTCGCCCACCGTCGGGTCGGGAGCGTCGAAGGGAACTTCGAAATCGGGCTCTTCCTCCGGTGTCGGCAGCAGCATCCAGCTTTTTCGCTCGAGAAGATAAGCGAGGGCGAGCAGAGCGGCGGCGGCTTCGTCGAGATCGTGGGTGGTCGTTTTCAGGATATAAGTGAAGTAGGCCTGACAAACCGGGAAGAGAGGCACCCGCATGAGATCGATCTTGCGATCGTGAACGAGTTGGAGGAGGACGCCGAGCGAGCCGGAAAACTCGGGGGATTCGACGGCAAGGGGCGGCGGGGCAACGATGCCCAGCGCGGGAAACCGTTCAACCTTTGCCGGTTTGCTCAATACCGAAGATGCCCTGGGCGCCATTGGACAAGGCTTAAGACGCCCCACAGAGGTCATTCGATGCTGAAGTCCCCCGTTCAGCCATAATTGATTTCGGCCCGACCATGGACCAATCCCACATTCGCAACTTCTGTATCATCGCGCACATCGATCATGGCAAATCGACGTTGGCCGACCGCCTTATCGAGCGGTGCGGCGCGATTCGTGGCACCGCTCAAGAGCAAATGCTGGACTCCATGGAACTAGAGCGCGAGCGTGGCATCACGATCAAAATGGCCGCTGTTCGGCTGACTTACACGGCCCAGAATGGGGAAACCTATCAGCTCAACCTTATCGATACGCCGGGTCACGTAGATTTCACATACGAAGTTTCGCGAGCGCTCGCAGCCTGTGAAGGCGCCCTTCTTGTGGTCGATGCCAGCCAGGGCGTCGAGGCCCAAACGATCGCCAACGCGAATATGGCGATGAACCAGAACCTGGAAATCATTCCGGTCATTAACAAGATCGACCTGCCCCACGCCGATGTCGAGCGGGCGAGAGAAGAGATCGAAAGCGCCGTCGCGATCGACGCTTCCGACGCGATCCCCTGCTCGGCCAAAGCCGGACTCGGCATCGACGATATCCTGGAAGCCATCGTCCACCGCGTACCGCCTCCTTCCGGGGACGAGAATGCTCCTTTGCGGGCTTTGATCTACGACTCGCACTTCGACACCTACCAGGGTGCCATCGCCTATATCCGGGTCAAGGATGGGGCAATGAAGAAGGGCGACAACATTCGTATGATGTCGACCGGCGCCCTATTTCAACTGGATTCCACCGGCCACTTTTCGCCCGGTCTCACCGTGAACACGGGCCTCGAATGCGGCGAAGTCGGCTTCCTTACGGCAGCGATCAAGAACATCGCCGATGCGCGGGTCGGTGATACCGTCACCAGCGCCTCGAATCCGACCAACGAGCCTCTCTCCGGCTATCGGGATGCCCTGTCGATGGTCTTCTGCGGCCTCTACCCTTCCGATGGCGAGGACTACGAAGATCTGCGCGACGCGATCGAACGACTGAAGCTTAACGACGCTTCCCTTCAATACGAGCCGGAGACTTCGGCCGCGCTCGGCTTCGGCTTCCGTTGCGGGTTTTTAGGGTTGCTTCACATGGACATCGCTCGCGAGCGATTGGAGCGTGAGTTCGATCTCGACTTGATTCTCACTGCCCCCAGCGTGGACTATCTCGTCACGCGCACAAATGGGCAGTCAGACCATATCGCCAATCCAAGCCTCTTCCCGCCCGCCCATGAGATCGCCAAGATCGATGAGCCCGCTGTGGATGCGACGATCATGGTGCCCAACGAATACGTGGGTGCGGTCATGACCTTGTGCCAAGAGCGGCGCGGCACCTACCTTCGAACGGAATATCCGACGCCCCACCGCCAGATTATTCATTACACGCTTCCGATGGGCGAAATCCTGCTCGACTTCTTCGATAAGTTGAAGTCGAGCACCCGAGGCTACGCCAGCCTCGATTACGAATTCGCCGGCTACAAAGCGGGTGATCTGGTGAAGCTGGACATTCTCCTGAATGGAGACATCGTCGACGCCCTGAGCTTCATCGTCCACCGCTCGTTCTCGTTCATTCGGGGTCGCGCGATGGTGGAGCAACTCCGCAAAGTCGTTCCGCGCCAGCAATACGAAGTCCGCGTGCAAGCGGCCATCGGCGCGAAGGTTATCGCGGCCGATACCATCAAACCGTTCCGTAAAAACGTTATCGCGAAGTGCTACGGCGGCGACGTTTCTCGTAAGCGCAAGCTACTCGAGAAGCAGAAGGAAGGCAAGAAGCGCATGAAGCAGATCGGCACGGTCGAGCTTCCGCAGGAAGCATTCCTCAGCGTCTTGAAGGTTGCCGAGTAACTTTAAAGTGCGCCGCTCCCGCGGCGCTTTGCCTGCGAAGGACGCTTCGCTGGTTTTCGGCTGGTGCAAAGTTCCAAAGGCGGCGCGGGAGCGCCGCACTCTATATAGGCTCAATCTTTCCGCTGAGTCAAGCTGAACCAGTTGCCGCTGTCGTCGCAGAAGACGGCTTCTACGCCGTAGAACTCGTCCGTCGGTTCCTTGAGAAACTTCACGCCCTTGGCGCTGAGCTCCTCGTAGGTCTTGCGGCAGTCGGGGTTGCGAAGACGCCTGATCCGAGCTTGCCGTTCTTGACAAGGTCTCTAATCGTGTCGGCGGTTTCAGTATCCATCGGAGGTCCGGGCTGAATTGACATCAAGACGATCTCGAGGTCCGGCTGGCCAGGAGGGCTGACGGTCAGCCAGCGGAAATCGCCCATCTTGGCGTCGGTCTTGACCTCGAATCCGAGTTTCTGCGTGTAGAAGTCGTGGGCGCTGTCCTGGTCGAGGACATAGATCGTGGCGTGGCTCATGCGTTGAATCATGGTTGTTCTCCTGCTATCGATGGTATCCGTGAGTCGCGGGCAAACACTTCTTCGAACTTGCGGTTTAGCGTGTGGCTAGTTGAAAGCCACTCAGCGTCGCATTGTAGAGAGCGTGAACGAAAACCAGGACCCACAAAGGACAGCCACGTGATCGGAGGAGCGAATACGCTAAGCCGAATACCAATACCCACGGAAGCGCTTGTGGCCCTTGGTAGATATGAGCAATTGCGAACATCGCCGCGCTGCCGCCAACGGCTGTCCAGGTACTACGCGCAATCTCCTGCGCCCTCGCTTGCAAGAGACCGCGGTAGTAGAGCTCCTCTAGCGCAGCAGGCGCTAGAAGAACGGGCAACGCGCCAAGCGCACGCTCGAACTTGAAGTCCGACAATCTGAAGTTTGCCTGTAGGACTCCTTGTCCTGGGGAAACAAGAGACTCCAAAGCGGCCCGAAGAAAAGAACGCTGCTGATCAGGATGGCCACGCAGAACCAAATCAAATCCTTCGGTTCTGGCTTGGCAATTCCAAACATTTCGAAAGAATCGCCGGACATCCAGGCGATCCACAACAGAACGACGATCAGGCCCAAGTGGAGCCAAACGTCGATTAGTTCGGGTTCGTAGAAATAAGGACCGAATCGAAGAAATGAGTGGATCGACGGGATGACCAGTACGAAGGCGCCGAGAGCCAATAGAACAGCAAACTCCCAGCGTATTAGCCGGGATCGATGCCCATCGGCACCATAGGTGGAGCTATCGATCACTCGGATTTCACCATCAGGTCGTAAAGCGCAGCGGTAGTCTCTTCGCCGCGGCCATCCTCCTGCAGTACGGCCAAGAGTTCATCCACGAGCTCCGTGCCCGGGATCGCGATTCCTAGGTCCGCCGCCGCTTCGAGGCAGTAGGCGAAATCTTTGCGCTGGTTTTTGATCGAGAATCCCGGGCTCCAGTCTTTAGCAAGAATCTTCGGGCCGTAGTTCTCGAACGCCCAACTCCCGGCGGCTCCGCCGGAAAGGAGTTCGCGCGTCTGAGCTACGTCCAATCCCGCCTTGGCGGCGAACGCGAGGGACTCGCAGAGAGCCAGCAAGGCACCCCCGACCGCGATCTGGTTGGCCATCTTCATCATCTGCCCCGCGCCCGGTCCGCCGACCTGCTCGAACCGCTTCGCGTAAGCCTGCATGGCTTGACCGGCCTCGGAGATATCGGTGGTGTCGCCGCCGCAGAAGATGGTGAGCTGGCCCTTCTGGGCCCCCATCGAGCCACCGGTGATCGGGGCGTCAACGAACCGGAAGCCCTTGCCCATGAGGTCGCTGTGAATCGCCATCGCGCCCCGGGGCGAGATCGTCGAATGGTCGACGTAGAGGGCATTCTCGGGAGCATTCTTGGTCAGCGAAACGAGGCATTCTCGAACATCCTCGGTGCGATTCACGCACAGGAAGACGAGGGGGCATTCCGCGCCCAGAGCTTCCAAAGTATCGGCCACGATAGCACCGGAAGCCCGCAGAGGCTCCGCCTTCGCCGAGGATCGGTTCCAAACCGTAACTTCATTTCCAGCCGAAACCAGGTGACCCGCCATCGGTCCGCCCATCGTGCCCAAGCCCACAAATCCAACCTTTGCCATCTTGCGGCGTAGGTTACCGGGCAGGGTGCATCCAAATTGCGACCGCGGCGGCAATGCCGCGTTCGTGGGAGATCGAAATCATGAGATCACCGGTCCAATCCGGATGATTCACGCGAGCGTAGGGCTGGCCGGTATCGTCATTCGTGATCTCCACGTCTTGCCAGCTCAGTTTCATGGTCACCGCTTTCGCGATCGCCTCTTTCGCCGCCCAGCGACCGGCGATTCGCATGAGCGTCAGGTCCTGCGAGCGTTCGCCCGGAGTCAGAATCCGCTCGATAAAGCGAGGATTCTCCATGGCCTCGGAGATGCGGGCGACCTCGACGACGTCGATCCCCAGGCCCCGAATCAAGCGTTCGCCTCGTTCAGGATCTCGGCGAGATCGACCAGTCGAATCTCTTCCTCCGTCTCCTGCTTAACCGACGCATCGAGCATGATGCGGCAGAATGGGCAGCCGAGCGCAATCGTCTTGGCTCCGGTTTCGAGCAACTCCTTCGCGCGGGCATTGCCCGGCCGCTGGTCGTTTGGCTCCTCCATCCACATCCGGCCACCACCCGCACCGCAGCACCGAGTTTTGCTCGCGTAAAACTTGGGCTCGATGAGTTTCTCCGGTCGTATCAGCGATCCGAGACCGTCGGGAGAATGCCCGTTGTAGTTGGTTTTTTCGCCAACCATGGCGCGTGGAGCGTCGGCTTCATCGTTCACCCGGCCCAGATAGCAGGGATCGTGGATGACGGTTCCGGCCCCATCGGCGGCTTTGAGCTTTCCTTCCGCTATGAGTTTTTGGAAGAGCTGAGTGTGATGGA
>JBKJIP010000419.1:0-13829 GCA_046598515.1 Fimbriimonadaceae bacterium
CGAGGATGGGTTGCCTTGGGCTTGGCCGCCTTTATCGGCCTGGTCGTCCTGTTTTCCGGCCCAAAGCCTATCCAGGAATAGCCGAGGCCAGGTTCTCCAGCAACTGCTCCGTGTCACTCCAGCCCAAGCAGCTGTCGGTCACGCTCTGCCCGTAGGCCAACTCCCCGCCCAAGTCTTGGCGGCCGCCCAGCAAGTGGCTTTCGGCCATGACGCCGAAAATGCAGGTGTTGCCGGCGCGGATTTGGGAAACGATGTCCTGGGCGACCTCGGTTTGGCGCTCCGCAATCTTGCCGCTGTTCGCATGGCTCAAGTCGACCATCACTTTGGACTTCAATCCCGCCTTGGTGAGCTTGTCGCAAGCCTTTCCGACACTTTCGGCGTCGTAGTTGGGTTGCTTGCCACCCCGCAGAATGATATGGCAATCCTCGTTCCCCCGCGTTTCCACAATCGCGGAATGCCCGCCCTTCGTGACAGATAGGAAGTGATGCGGATGGCGAGCCGCGAGGACGGCCTCAACCGCAATGTCCAGATTGCCATTCGTGCCGTTCTTGAAGCCAACGGGGCAAGAGAGCCCGGAGGCGAGTTCGCGATGCACTTGGCTCTCGGTGGTGCGGGCGCCGATAGCGCCCCAGGAAACGAGATCAGCCAAGTATTGGGGGGAGATCATGTCGAGATACTCCGTTCCCACGGGCAACCCGATCTCAGTGATCTCTAGGAGAAGCTGGCGAGCGAGCCGCAAGCCCTTGTTGATATTGAAACTGCCGTCGAGGTTGGGATCGTTGATGAAACCCTTCCAGCCCACGGTCGTTCTCGGCTTCTCGAAGTAGACTCGCATGACGATTTCGAGGCGATCCTTGAGGGCTTCGCGAATCTCGACGAGTCGCGACGCGTATTCGAGGGCCGATGAGGGCTCATGGATCGAGCAGGGACCGACTACGACAACCAACCGTCGGTCCTCGCCGCGGAGGATCGCGCGGACGGCATCGCGTGCCTTCGAGACCGTCTCGGCGGCCTTATCCGTGCACGGATACTCACGAATCAGGTGCGACGGTGGCGCCAGTTCATGAATCCCCGCGATGCGGAGGTCGTCGGTAGTTGGTTTCTTCAAGGCATACATTGTGGGCTCTCCAAAAGAAAAAGGACCGTCGGCTCTTGCCGGCGGTCCTCAGGGTGGTTGCAAATGCTACGCTAGGCCGCCGATAGCGGGATAAAGAAATAGCCGTACCAATAGCAGAGTCGCATTTGCCCTTTCAGTGTATCTCAAGATTGTTGCCTGGCGTAGACGGCAAAAGTGCGAGTCTCCCCCCCCGAAGGCCGCCGCACCCAAAGTCGTTACTGTTTTCGCGCGGCCATGCGCTCGACGAACTGATTGAAATACGGCCGGGAATCCCAGGGGCCGGGGGCGGCTTCGGGGTGATACTGGATGCTGCTCGCGTCCGCTTCTTTGATCCGGATACCCTCGACGGTCTCGTCGTTGACATTTATCTGCGTGACTTCCGCACCGGTGCCTTCGAGTGACCCAGCCTCGACGGCGTAGCCGTGATTCTGCGAGGTGATCGTCACCTTGCCCGTGAGCAAGTCTTTGACGGGGTGATTTGATCCCCGGTGGCCGAACTTGAGCTTGTAGGTTCGCCCGCCCGCGGCTTGGCAGAGGATTTGATTCCCGAGACAGATGCCGAACATCGGCTTTTTGTCGAGCAGCTCGCGAACGGTGTTCACCAGGAATCCGAGTCGAGCCGGGTCACCGGGGCCGGGGGAGAGCAGGATTCCGTCCGGTTTCCAAGCCATGACTTCGTCGGCCGTTGCCGTTGCGGGCAAAACGATGGATCGGCAGCCGGCGGCGGCGAAGCGGCGCAGGATGTTGTATTTGAGGCCGCAGTCCAGGACCACAAGGCGATGCTTGTAGGTCTCAGATTCATCCTCAATCTCTTCAATTCCCGTATATCCCCACGCATAAGGCTTCTTCGTGGTTACGTTCATAACGAAGTCTGTTTCGTCATAGGCGGGAGCGTTCTCGAGGTGAGCGCGGGCAGCGTCGAGATCATCGGCGATGACGCCCATGACCACCCCGCCCGTTCGAATCTGCTGCGTGATCGCCCGGGTGTCGAGTCCCTGGATGCCGACGATGTTCCGCTCCTTCAGGAGCTGGTCGAGCGACTTGACGCTTCGCCAGTTGGAGGGAATCTCGCAAGCTTCCTTGACGATGAGGCCCGTCGGCTGAATGCGATCCGACTCGAAGTCGTCTTCATTGATGCCGTAGTTACCGATGAGGGGGTATGTCAAGAGAACGATTTGACCCGCGTAACTGGGGTCGGTGAGAATCTCTTGATAACCGGTCATGCCGGTGTTGAAAACTACTTCTCCAACCGTTTGACCACCCGCGCCGAGCGGTTTGCCTTCGAATGTGGAGCCGTCGGAAAAGACGAGATAGCGAGACACGCTAAGGCGAGAGGATACCTGGCTAGCCCGCCGCGAGGCGGCTCAGATACCGTCCGTAACTGTTGTTCTTCAACATCTCTGCCGTCCGCATCAGTTCGTCCACGCCGATCCATCCCTGCCGAAAAGCGATTTCCTCGGGACAGGCGATCATGAAGCCCTGGCGTTGCTCGACGGCTTGTACGAACGAAGCGGCCTGAAGGATGGCATCGTAGGTCCCTGTATCCAGCCAAGCGAATCCCCGGCCGAGGGTCTCCACCTTCAGACTCCCGTCATCGAGGTAGAGCCGATTGAGGTCCGTGATCTCCAACTCGCCTCGGGCCGAGGGTTTTAGCGCATGTGCCCGCTCGACAACGGTGCCATCGTAAAAATAGAGCCCGGTCACGGCATAGTTCGATTTAGGCTCCTTCGGCTTTTCCTCGATTGAGACGGCTTTGCCGGCGGCATCGAACTCAACCACTCCATAAGCCTGCGGCTCATCAACATGGTATGCGAAGACCACCGCGCCGGAGTCGGTCTGGGCGGCGCGCTGAACAGTCTCCTGGAGTCCATGGCCGAAAAAGATGTTGTCGCCGAGGACGAGCGCGCACGGTTCCCCGCCAACGAAATCCTTGCCCACATGAAAGGCTTGGGCGAGTCCGCCCGGGTTCGGCTGAATCACATACGAGAGATTCAGACCCCATTGAGAGCCATCGCCTAGGAGAGCTTGGAAGGCGACTTGATCGTGGGGCGTGGTGATGACGAGGATGTCTCGAATCCCGGCGAGCATCAGGACGCTCAGCGGATAGTAGATCATCGGCTTGTTGTAGATCGGCACGAGTTGCTTGCTCGTAGCCCGCGTTATGGGATAAAGCCGAGTGCCCGAGCCTCCCGCCAGGATGATTCCCTTCGTGATCATGCCGCGATGATGCTACCAGGCAAAAGGCGTATGATTGATTCATGCGAAAAATGCCCCTTACTCTCCTCGCGCTTGGACTCGGCATGATCGCCGTAGCCGGCCAGACCGCTTACAAGCTGGTCGTCAACGGAAAGGAGTCCAAATCTCAGCCGATCATGGTCAAAGACAAACTCTATGTCCCCGTCGACGCTCTGAAGGAAGCGGGCATGATCGTCAGCGTCGAGAAGAACACGGTCACCCTGAAGTTCAGCAAGACCGATGCCCAAGGCGGCGCCAATCAGCAAGATGGCCAAGAGGGGAAGATGGGCGAGTGGCTCTTCAACGGCATCTGGCGCTTAAAGGTCAACTCTCTCAAGAAGCGAGACGGCTCGCCCGGATATGAAGCGGAGATTGAGCTCAAGAACGGCAGTAAGTGGCAGAACATATCGCTTGCCGGGACAGGCTGGAACGGCATCACTCTGGTGCTGGAAGATGGGACGCCCGTATCGGCCGCCTCCGACGCGGTGGACTTGCGAGACATCGGCCTCGCTCAAGGAGCCGGTTACACCGCTACGGTGGTTTTCGATAGCGAATCGACCAGCAAACCCGATCGCATCATACTGCGCCTCGACCCCAGGGGACTCGCGGGCACCGAAATGAAGTATTCCGTCGCCAATCCATCCTTTCGTGTGAGCGTGCGCACCGATTAATGGGTTTGGTCGAGAGCTTTGGCATTCGATATCCGATCCTTCAGTCGGGAATGGGTGGTGTGGCCGGGCCCGAACTGGCAGCCGCGGTCTCGAATGCGGGCGGTCTCGGGATCCTCGCCGGGCACGGCGTCGAGCCGAATGAGTTTGAAGAGGGCTTGGCGGCGCTGCGGAAGCTGACCGACCGACCGTTTGGGGTCAATCTGATTCTTTCGGCCGATCTAATCGAACCATTCGATCCTTCTCCGGAGACTGCCGAGATCGTGAACTCCCGCTTGAATCCACTTCGCAAAGAGGTTGGACTCGCCGCAAAATCTGGACTTCCGGCCGAACCCTCCCGGAAGGTTTGGGAGAAGCTGGAAATCTTGATCGCCGCCCGAGTTCCTGTGCTGAGTATCGGGCTAGGCAATCCGGGTGGTGAGTTGGTCGAGCGATGTCATCAGAAAGGAATCAAGGTCATCGCCATGGTTGCCACCCTCGAAGATGCGCTGGCCGTGGAGGCAGCGGGAGTGGATGCGATCGTCGCCCAAGGCTCAGAAGCGGGCGGGCATCGTTCTCACTTCGCCAAGCCCGACGACCCTGGTTTCGGACTGGTTGGTTCGATGGTTTTGATTCCCGAAATCTCGCGAGCAGTGTCGATCCCGGTTATCGCCGCCGGTGGCATCACGGACGGCCGCGGCTTGGTTGCCGCCGTCGCGCTAGGTGCCCATGGAGTCATGATGGGTACGCGATTCTTGGCGACGCGAGAATCTATGGCTAATCCCGCTTACAAGCGGGCAGTTATGGATGCAAAGGGATCGGAGACCACGATCACGGACGCGGCCAGCGGTCGCTATGCCCGCGTCATCCGAAATCGTTTCACAGAAGAAACCCAGGGAATGCCGACGATGCCCTTCGGCTGGCAGGGGAGTGCGGTTTCTGAACTGTTCGAGCGATCCCGTGAACTCGAAGATTCCGACCACATGGCCCTCTGGGCCGGGCAATCTTGCGGTCTCATAGACGATCTACCCTCGGCCGGTGAAGTCGTTGAGAGAATCATGGAAGAAGCCCGCTCCGTCGTGGCTTCAGTGCGCCTGTGAGTCGATCCCCATGGCTCCCTTGGGGCTCAGGATATCGAGGATCAGCGTGTCCTCGAGAGCGACCACCCCATGCGGCACATTCGCGGGAAGGTGAACCACCTGGCCCGCGACCGATTCTTGTTGCCGTCCTTCTTCTCCGAGGGTCCACAGAACTCGGCCAGACACGATGATCGCGACTTGCTCGCTGGGGTGGTGATGAACCTTGACCGTACATCCCTTGTGCAGGAAGACCCGCGCGACCAGCATTTGTTCCACGCTGAGGCTCCATCGGTCGAGGAGGTCGATGGGGTGGTCGGCGGGAAGGTCGGTCCAAGTGTGAACGGTTGCGTTCATGATTTGGACTTTACTTGTTGGGTCGGTCAGCGCGGTGGGGTCGCATACGATTTGATTCGAATTGGTAATCATGCCCCAAGAGGGCGCCGGATGTAATGTGCCGGCGGGGATTGGGTGCTAACCTGTGGGTCACGTCGGCACGATGCATCCGACGCCCTCTTGGATTCCGGTTAAGACTGGTTGGCGGCCGAATCACCGGCTACGAATCCCGTCGCGAACGCCGCCTGCAGGTTGTAACCGCCGACGGGTCCGGCGATGTCTAGCACTTCGCCGCAGAGGAAGAGACCCTCGCATTTCTTCGAAGCCATCGTTTTTGGGTCGACCTCGTCCAGAGGGATCCCGCCCGCGACGACTTCACCCTTGTCGAGCACAACCTCGCGAACATTGCCCAGCTTCCATCCCTTCAAGGTCTCCACCAGCCGGTTTCTCGACTTATGGGGAAGGTTCGACGCGATGATCTCTTCAGCGATTCCGGCTTCGTACATCAAGTCGGGGACGACGCTCCTCGGAACCCATTCCTCGATCATCGTTCCAACACGCTTGCGTGGATTCTCCTTTGCCCAGTCGACGATGCGCTGCGTCACCTGCTCGTACTTCAAGTCCGGCAGAATATCGACTTCGAGGGCTACCGTTCCCGAAAGCATTCCCTCGCTGACTTCCCGGCTCACTCCGAGGGCCGTCGGGCCTGAAATCCCGCGATGGGTGAAAAGGAGATCATCTCGCCAGCGGGCAAGCTCTTTGCCTTGCCTGGCCTTCAGGACGCAGTCGCGCAGGGCGACGCCAGCTTTCTCGGGGTCCGCGCCTTCCAAAGTCATGGGGGCCAGGGCGGCGAGAATCCGGACGACCGAGTGCCCGACCTGCTTGGCCCACGGCCAGCCGTCGCCGGTTGTGCCCGAGTTTGGATAGGAGGAGCCGCCAGTCGCGAGTACGACCGCTTTTGTCCGGATCGGTTCTCTGTCCGTCTCTACGCCCACGACTCGGCCATTCTCCTGGACTAACCCCCGGCATGGTGTATCGAGCCGGACGTCAACGCCGACTTCCCGTAGGTAATCCCGCAGGATCGCGACCACATCTTTGGCTGTGCCGTTCGTCGGGAAAATCCGGCCATCGGGCCGGGTGTAGACCTCCAGGCCCTTCGAGGTGAGCATTTCGACGATTTCGGCATTGGTGAATCGGTAGCAAGCGGGCCGGATGAAACGGGCCTCGTTCGGGCGGAAGGCTCGCAAGACATCTTCGAGCGGGCCGTCGTGCGTGATATTGCACTTCCCGCCGCCGGAGATGAGAATTTTGGTCCCGATGCGGCTGGTCTTCTCGAGGAGAATCGTCGGAACCCCGAGAGTCGCCGCGCGCCAAGCGGCGATGATGCCCGCGGCTCCGGCACCAACGACCACTACGGGAGGGCATTCATTCATCGCGGAGCAACTCAGAAGTGGCGGGGCACGATGCATCCCCGCCCTCCATGCAATCGGTTAGAAATCCGCCGACCCCGGGGCTCGGAAGTAGGGGATTACGTCTCGGATGTTCTTCATGCCGGTGACGTACATGAGCAGCCGCTCAAAGCCCAGACCGAAGCCCGAGTGGGGCGCGGAGCCATAGCGGCGAAGGTCGAGATACCACCAATAGGCTTCCATCGGAAGCCCCATCTCCGTGATCCTCGCCTCCAGCACTTCCAGCCTCTCTTCGCGCTGGGAGCCGCCGATGATCTCGCCGATCCTCGGGGCAAGCACGTCCATGGCGCGGACGGTTTTGCCGTCCTCGTTTTGGCGCATATAGAAGGCCTTGATGTCCTTCGGATAATCCGTCAGGATAACCGGCCGACCAACTTTCTTCTCCGTGAGCCACCGCTCATGCTCGCTCTGGAGATCGGTGCCCCACGAGACAGGATATTCGAAGTTCTCGCCGCTAGCCTCCAGATGCTTGACGGCATCCGTGTAGGTCATCCGCTCGAAGCCCGAATTCACGACGTGTTCGAGCGTCGTAATGAGTTCAGGCTCGATTCGCTGGTTGAAGAACTCAATATCACCAGGGCAGGATGCGAGAATGTCGCCGATGACTTCGCGGAGGAACTCCTCGGCGATCGTCATGTTGCCTTCGATCGAACAAAAGGCCATTTCCGGCTCGATCATCCAGAACTCGGCAAGGTGCCGGCTGGTGCCGGAATTCTCCGCTCGGAAAGTCGGGCCGAACGTATACACGTTCGTCATACCGAGCGCCACAGTCTCGGCTTCGAGCTGACCACTCACCGTCAGATAGGCAGGCTTGCCAAAGAAGTCGTCCTCGGGATTCGCGGAGTTCAGCTTGTAGCCGTTGGGGCCATGCTCCAGAAGGGTTGACACCGCGAACATCGCGCCCGCACCCTCGGCATCGCTCGCGGTGATGATCGGGGCGTTGAAGTAGTGAAATCCGCGCTCGGTGAAGAAGCGATGAATCGCATACGCGGCACGGGCGCGAACGCGCCAGACGGCCCCGAAGGTGTTGCCCCGGGATCGAAGGTGAGCGATTTCGCGGAGATATTCCCACGAAGCCCCCTTCTTCTGCATCGGGTAAGTCGCGGGATCGGCTTCGCCGTAAAGTTCGACGCCTGTGGCCTGCATTTCGACGGCTTGCTTACCGCCCGGTGATTCGACCATCGTGCCATCGAATCGAACGCATGCGCCCGTGGTGATCTTCTTGAGGACGTCCTCAGCGATCAATCCCTCGGGGACGACGATTTGCAAGTCTTGGAAGCAGGAGCCGTCATTAACCTGGACGAAGCTCACATTCTTGCTGTCTCGACGGGTCTTAACCCAGCCGTACGCGCTCGCTTCCGTTCCGGGAGCGTGCGCAAGGAGATCGCGAATGTAGGTGCGCCTGTAGTCCATGGGACGCAGAGTTTACTTTGGAGGGCAGATTCTCAATGCAAAAGCCCCATGAGCGGTTCTGCTCATGGGGCTTTGACAAGGAACGCTGCCCTAAACCGGAATCGTGATGGAAATGCGCTCCTCGGGATCGATCTCCTCCTCTTCATCCTTCGCATCGGGCGGAGCCACGATCTTCTCCGCGGCGAAGATGGCGCGAACCTTGGCATCGATTTCACTAAAAATCGCGGGATTCTCTTCCAGGAACGTGCGAGCGTTGTCGCGACCTTGGCCCAATCGTACTTCGCCGTAGTTGTAGTAAGTTCCCGCTCGGGCGATCACACTCTTGACCGTGGCGATATCGAGGAGGTCACCGGCTTTGGAGATGCCGCGGCCGTAGATCATGTCGAACTCGGCGCTACGGAAAGGCGGCGCGACCTTGTTCTTAACGATCTTGACCTTGGTTCGGGCGCCGATCTGCTCGGTTCCGTCCTTGAGGGCGTCGCCCTTTCGAACTTCAAGGCGAATCGTAGCCCAGAACTTGAGAGCGCGGCCACCGGGGGTCGTTTCCGGGTTGCCGTACATTACGCCGATCTTCTCGCGAAGCTGGTTAATGAAAATCGCGATCGTTTTCGACTTATTGATGCTGCCGCCGAGCTTTCGCAGGGCCTGGCTCATCATTCGGGCCTGGATACCGACGAAGGAGTCACCCATCTCACCCTCGATTTCAGCGCGAGGGACAAGGGCGGCGACGGAGTCGAGAACGACAACGTCGACGGCACCGGATCGGACCATGGTGTCCATGATCTCCAGCGCTTCCTCACCGGAGGTGGGCTGTGCAATGTAGAGCTTGTCCACATCGACGCCAAGGCCGCGGGCGTATTCGACGTCGAGCGCATGCTCGGCATCGATAAAGAGAGCGAGACCGCCCAACTTTTGCGCTTCCGCGATGACGTGGAGGGCGACGGTCGTCTTACCGCCGGATTCCGGGCCGTAAATCTCGGTGATTCTTCCTCGGGGCAGACCGCCGACGCCGAGGGCCATGTCCAAACTCAGCGATCCCGTCGGGACCGCGTCGATGACTTCGCGCTCGCCCATGCCCATTCGCATGATCGCGCCTTTGCCGAATGCCTTTTCGATTTGACTGAGAGCCGTGTCGAGTGCGCGATCTCGCTCACTGCCTATACTCTTGTTGGTGACGCCGTTCTTTTCGCCTGCCATGGTGGACATTAGTATACTACAAAAGAATTTTGAAATCGGAAGATTTTTTCCCCAATAGCGAAAATGAGATGATCGAGCTTGGGAAACGGCTCGTTCGTCGGATTCTGTCCGATTCGAGTTCCAGCGTCGTTCACTTGAGCGGTGAACTGGGCGCGGGCAAGACCACCCTTGTGCGAGGCATGTTAGCCGAACTTGGGGTCACGGAAGGTGTCCGGTCTCCTACGTTTACGTTGATGCAAGTCTACGGAACGGAGCCTCCCGTCCTTCATGTCGACCTCTATCGCGTCAAGTCCTACCAGGGCCTCGGACTGGAGGATTATCTGGACACACACTTGGTGCTGATCGAATGGCCCGATCGCGCGGAGGGTCTGCTGCCGCCTGACGAAGTCTGGAAAATCCAAATCGACTTCGCGGGTGAGGGCCGCCAAGTCGACGTCACGCCGCCGTTGCCGTAGGTGCCTCTGCGAGCCGGCTGGAAACGACGGAGGCGATGAGGCAAACCACACCCGCGAGGATGTAGGGTGCTCCGTTGTTCCAATCGAACAACGCGCCGCCCACGATCGGACCCACGATAAACCCGAAGGACCTCGCGGCCTGAAGGCCGCCGAACATCGTGCCTTTGAGCTGGTCTGGTGTCAACTTCCCGCACCAGGCATTGAGCGAGGGGCCGTAGATCGCGCTACCGAAACTGTACAGAGCGGAAGCGAAGAAGACGAGCCCGAAGACCGGGAAGAACGGCATCGTCGCCAATCCAACCCCCTGGAAAACAAGACCGAATGTGACCAGATTTCGGTCGCTGATCCGTTTCGCGATGGATCCCAGCAGCCACGCCTGAACCGAAAATTGGATGGCCGACTCGAAGGCGAAGATGATCCCAAACCACATCTGGTCCTTGTCCCACCGATGCTGAAGAAGGCGGGCAAAGGTGCCCTCCAAGCACGCGAGAGCGAGCCAAGCGATGCTCGAGACAACCATGAGAGCGACCAGACGCTTCTCCTGCAGCAGGGCCGTGAATGGCAGTCTTGGCTCGTCCGGGTCGCGTTTGCCAGTCGAGTCATCCGCCATAAGGGCGACGGCAAAAACGCCAATGAAAGAGCACGCCGCCGCCACGAATCCCACGGCTTGATTCCCGCCGAACTTGGCCAGAAAACCGCCCACGGCCGGTCCCAGGATCAAGCCCGCCGATACGGCGGCGCCCATCTTGCCCATCGCGGCCGTTCGGCCTTCTTCCGGTGTCGCCTGGGAAATCCAAGCTTGCGAGACGGCGACGTTCGCGGCCGCCAATCCCGCCAGAATCCGGCTCGCCAGAATCCACCAGATGTCCGACGCCGAACCATAGACGAGCATGCTCACGCCCGACAGAACGGTGCAGATGATAACCACCTGCTTGCGACCGATTCGATCCGCTACCGAGCCCCAAAGTGGCGAGACGAGGATCTGAACAACGAACATCGACGCCAAGACCGCTCCGATGAGCCATCCCTTTGCGCCAAATCGTTCGGCGCGAATCTGAACGTCCGCGATGACCATCCCGAACCCAACGAGGTCGAGGAAGATCAGCATCAGGAGGGCGTAAAACGATCGCGGTTTTGCCATTTGCTCCTTCAGGATGTGGAATCCTCGTCGCCCGCCATCTGGCGGAGACGGATAAGTGCACTTTCGGGCAAGGGGCTCGGAGTGCCGATCTGCCTCGCGCGAAAGATGATCTGAGCCACCCTCTCAAGCGTTTCCATCCGATACACGGCATCCATCAGAGAGCTACCAATGGTAGCTGCGCCATGATTCGCCAGCAAGAAAGTGCGATGTCCGCGGCAATAGGGGGTCAGGGCATCGGGGAGCTCCTCCGTTCCCGGCATGGCGAAGGGAACGAGGGCAACGGTGCCCAGCACGACGACCGCCTCAGGGAGCATTTCGACGGGAACCGTCTCGCCGCAGGTGGCGAAGGCGGTCGCGGTCAGGGGATGAGCGTGGACCACGGCGTGGGCCTCCGGAATCTCCCGGTAAA
The DNA here is from genome assembly GCA_046598515.1 of Fimbriimonadaceae bacterium. Lineage (GTDB taxonomy): Bacteria > Armatimonadota > Fimbriimonadia > Fimbriimonadales > Fimbriimonadaceae > JANJUB01. The sequence continues at coordinate 11,496 of JBKJIP010000419.1, forward strand.
GTCGCAAATGAAGCCGAATTTCGCTGCTCGGCTTCAAATCGGTTTCATTCAAGGACCGCCCGGAATGGTCGATTACGACCAGATCCTCCTGCGTAAGGTGCCCCTTGCTGAGCCCGCTCGGGGTGCAAAGGACGTGATCACCGAGCCGGCAACTGAGGTTCCCCTCGGTAGCGCCAACGAGGTCGCGCTCCCAAAGGCGTCGGCCCGCGGCTACCATCTGCTCGCGGAGTTCGCGCTCGGTAATCACCGTGCTTTATTAAACCTTCGCCAGAGCCTGGCGGACGACCCGCAGACATTCCTCGCGCTCGTCGCCGGTCAACTCAAGTCGCGGCGGGCGTACGCGCTCGCTACCCATGCCGACTTCCTGTTGAACCAGCTTGATTAGCTGCACGAACTTGGGAACGGTGTCCAATCTGAGAAGGGGTAGGAACCACTCATAGAGCTTCCGGCAGTCCGCGCCGCCGGTGGCCATTTCGTAGAGTTCAACCGATTCGCGGGGGAAGGCATTCACAAGGCCGGCAATCCAACCGACGGCACCGGCGGCGACGCCTTCGACGAAGATGTCATCGACGCCGACGAAGATGGCAAGGCGATCATCCAGCACTTCCCGAATGCCGGCGATGCGGCGAATATCCGCGCTCGACTCCTTGACGGCTTGCAGGTTCGGCAGATCAGCCAGTTCCTTCATCTGTGCCGGCGTAACGTCCGTGCCGTAAGCGATCGGGTTGTTATAGAGCATGCAGGGCAGCGGCGTCGCCTGAATGACGGCTCGAAAGTGATAACTGGTCTCGCGCCAATCCCCTCGGTAAACATAGGGAGGCAGCACCATCAGGGCCTTGCAGCCAAGTTGCTCGGCATCTCGCGCCATTTGAACGCACTCGTCTGTGCTCAGCCCGCTAACACCTGGCATAACCGGGATGCGGCCGGCGCAAACCTCGACGCAAGTCTTGAGAATCTCCCGCTTCTCCGCGTGAGTGAGGGTTGCGCCCTCGCCAAGCGAGCCCAGGGGAACGAGGCCCTCACAGCCGGAAGCGATCATCCACTCGATATGCTTTCGAAGGAAGTCGTGATCGACGGACAGATCGTCCGTAAAGGGAGTGGTAATCGCCGGAAAAACGCCGCGCCAATTCATCGGCCTAAAGTGTGGCACGGCGCGCCAAAACGGGATCAAACCATCGGATGCCGGTGGAGCGCCGAATATCGGCCCGTCACATAGTGGTCGAGTTGGCGCTCGATATCACCCAGTAGGCTGCTCGCGCCAAGGCGGAAAAGATCGGGGCGTAGCCAGGCATCGCCCAGCTCCTCTTTCATGAGGATGAGCCATTCCATTGCTTGCTTGGCAGTCTTGATTCCGCCCGCCGGCTTGTAACCAACCCGATAGCCCGTTTGCTCCTGATAATCGCGGATCGCCCGTGCCATGACCAAACCGTATTCGAGCGTCGCATTGACCGACTCTTTCCCGGTTGAAGTTTTGATGAAATCCGCGCCCGCCATCATGCAGATGAGGCTGGCTTTGCCAACATTTTTGAGCGTTCCGAGTTCGCCGGTCGCCAAAATCGTCTTTAAATGGGCTTCGCCGCACGCCTCGCGAAAGGCGGCGACTTCATCGAAAAGCGCATCCCACTCATTGCGCAGGACCTTGGAGCGGGTGATCACGATGTCGATTTCCTGTGCCCCGGCATCGACGCTCGCCCGAATCTCCTCGATGCGCTGTTTCATGGGGGAGAGGCCGTGCGGGAATCCCGCGGCCACGGCCGCGACAGGGATTCCGGAGCCCTGGAGGGCGCGAACGGCGGTTGGCACCATCTCGTGATAGACGCAGACCGCGCCCACCTTCAAATCTTGCATGCCCAGCGCTTCGATCAGCTCGCCCTTTAACGGCCGCCGCGCCTTCGCGCAAAGCCGAGCGACGTTTCCGGGGGTGTCGTCACCGCCGAGAGTGGTCAGGTCCATGCACTGGATAGCCCGGATCAACCATGCCGCCTGCCACTGCTTTTTGACCGTGCGGCGACCGGGAAGCGTCTTCGTCCGCCGCTCGGCAGCGCTCTTGTTGACGCGCACCGATGCGACCCAATCCAAATCCAGCGCGCTGCCCATATTGCGCCCAAGGTTCGGGGTTTTCAGGTCGGTCACCATTGAATTAGTATGTCACCAGCGTCCCCGCTCGATCAGGCGAAGCAAAGCGGCGTTCTGGGAAACTCTTTAACCGCAGAAGAGCACAGAAATGCACTGGGCTCTTGGAGAATCCAGGTGTGCACTCGCAATGAATGCCCTGGTTCCCCTTCAAGATGTTCGTGCTTGAGGGGGAACCGTTGGGGAGGGGGAGATTCGGAG
>JBKJIP010000477.1:0-7204 GCA_046598515.1 Fimbriimonadaceae bacterium
AGTTGAATCGCGGCCGGTCCAAGACGAGGAGAGGGCAAGCCTCGCGAAAGTCGACGAGTTGTTCACCGCACTCGACGATCTTGATGCGCTTGAGATCAGTGACCGGTTCCGCGAGGGATATCGGCTTAAGCGAAGTCGCCAAGAGGTCCGCCTCCCAGAAGGTGCACGTGAAGGTGGAATACCGTCTGTCCGGCATCGGCCCCGGTATTGATGACGAGACGAAACGTCTCCAATCCTAGCTGCTTGGCCACGTTGCGCGCGGCATTCAGCAGATGAGTGTGGTCACCCTCATCGGCGACTTCTGCCACGCTCGCCACTTCCTCGCGAGGCACGATGAGCACATGAACAGGCGCCTTGGGCTCGATATCCCGGAAAGCCACGCAATGCTCATCCTCATAGATGATGTCCCCTGGAATCTCGCGGCGGATGATTTTTGTGAAGAGGGTGGGCATGGGGAATTGTAGCTTGTGGGTTCGTAAATCGTAAGGTCCGTAAATCGTAAATTGTAAATCGTAAATCGACGAACGGGGAACCTGTAATGGGGGGATCCTCGAAAAACCGAGGGCGTTTTGCACCACATGGAACCGACATTTGCAATTGCCTCCGTAAATCGACGAACGATTTACGATTTACCGCACACCCAGACGACTTGTAAGAGCCTCTACGATTTACGACTTACGAACGAAAACAAAAAAGCGCCCCGAAAACTCGGGGCGCCATTTGGAGATTTGGATTCTGGGAAGATTAGTTCTTCTTTGCCTTGGTGATCAAAACGTGGCCGGTGGCCGGATCGTACTGGACGTCCACTGCCAGGCTGTCTCGAATGAAGCTCAGCGGAACCATGGTTCTGCCGCGCTCGAGGAACGGAGCGAGTTCGAGTTCGACGTCGATCTTGTTGACCTTCGCCATCTTGTCGCCGATCTTGAGCCAAACGCTCTGGCCATCGCCGTTGGCTTCGAGGACCTTCTGAACGTTGTCCCAATCCACGGTGCCGCCGTTACCTTCGAAAAGGTGGCGGAACGGCGTGAGCGGGATACCGTCCTGGATGCGAGGAGCGACATCGAAGTTGATCGGTCGCGAGTTCAGCATGATCGTCAGCGGCGTCATATTCGGCAGTCGCTGACCCTTCGTGATCGAAACCAATCCCGTACCCGCCGCGGTCGTGACTGCGGTCGTGTTCTTGATCTTGATCACCGGCTTGGGGACCGTGGTAGCCGCGGGGCCAGCCTTAACGGCGGGTCCAGCATTAACGGCGGGTCCAGCATTAACGGCCGGAACCTTGATCTCACCTGGGGTGATGTTGCGCTGGTCCATCATAACGCCCTTATCCGCTTCCGCGGCAGGCTTCAGACCGGCGGCAGCGCCGGTAGCCGGCTTTACCGAGTTGGTGAGCAGAATGCCGGTGATGGCGGGAACGACGGTGTTGGCCACATTAGTGATGGCGACGGATCCGCCAGCGCCCTGGTTTAGCTTGGGACCAACCGTGCCTTTCGTAGGAGGCTCGACCACCGGAGTGACCGGAATCTCCGGAGCCTTGTTGGCAACCGGGCGTCTTGTGGGACCACCGGGATTGTCAACGAAAATCTTTGTCTTGGTCGTCTTGTAGGTGTCGCCGTCGCCGGTAACCACCCAAGCCTCGACCTCGTGCCAGCCCGCGGCTTCTCGCGTGGTGTCCCACAGATAGCTGTAGGGAGGATTGTTGGTCATCGACCGGAACTGATTGTCTACGAAGAAGCTGACGTAGGAGTTCTTCAGGTCCTTACCGAAGCCAACCTTGATGTCGACGGTGCCACGAACGGTGGAGCCGACCTTCGGATTGACGAGGAAGACGGGACCCTTATCACCACGCTTGGAGGTGATGGTGGTCTTCTCTTTGCCAACGAGCGCGCCATCCTTACTATAAAGGAAGACTTCGACCTCGTTCTCGCCATCGGCGAGTTGGCTCAAGTCCAGCGTGAAATTCGTTTCGCCGGCGGCTTTGCCTGTAACCTGGCGCGTGCCAAAACTCGTCCCATTAATCTTAAGCTCCACAAGCGTTGCGGCAGCGCCGGAATACTTGATGGTCAAAGTTGGGCTGTTAAGAGCACGGTCGATGAGAATCTTCGCGTCGTCTACCATAAACGCTTGCGCGCTGGTGGATAGAACTGCGACGCCGGCCATTGCGGCCAGTGAAGTTAGCTTCTTGCGTCCTGTCATTGCTTCCTCGGCTTCCCCCTCTCCAGGGACAGACTCTACAGTCTTACTCGCAGAGGACCACATTGTCAACCCCATTCGTTCGCTTTATCCCCCACCCCGGTCAATTTTCTGGGAATTCCGCTAAAACGAGGTTGATCTACATCGATGCGAGTGACCCTTGCCGCCAGATGGCGAACAAACCAAGGGTGGGGCGTGGGGGTTCGTACCGCGCCATTCCGAGCGCTGGGAGTGACGCGGTACGAACCCCACATCCACAATTGGCGTTTGATTAAATCTATCAAGCCTGAAAAGTGCGGTTTCGGATGGAGATAGCAATTTCCATATCCGGTTTTCTACCTGGTTTGAACTTAACCTGGTAACTCCGCGAGCCCATGTCATCCAGTGTCTGCGTTAACCTATTTGCATTCACCGACTAAGGGGAGGTGAGTCCGAGCCCGCAAATTTACCGGTTGAAACAGAACGGAGAGGAGTTGGCACGGTTCATGCGCCGTGGGGAAACAGCGTTTATCTTGGTGTCTTACAATGCAACTCAGTCGAATCATCTTAATAGCCGGCATCGCCGCCCTCGCCGTTGGGGCGCAGGCAATGCCGACAGGTGCCTTCCTTAGGAAGCCGGCCTACAAAACCTCGGATCTCATCGCCGCGATGCGGAACGACTCCGTGGTCGCCGACCGATACATCCGTCACTTCCGTTTGACGCGGCCCCAGTTGGTCGAGTATTTCCAGAGCCTTCACCTGGCCAAAATAGATCAGGGTGGCGCTTACCAGGTCTACAATGTGCACAGCGGCGTCATCGCCTCTCGCGTCCTAAACCTTAAGAAGGGCACGCTGGTCTTCGCCGATGCGACGGGCCGACCTATCCTTCAGCAGGTCTGCGGAAATCCGATGGTCTGGCGCATTCCGCCGATCGCGGCCGAACCGATCGTGAGCGCTCCCGCCACCGGCGAAGTTACCACCATGGTCGACGAGAGTTCTGCCGTGGCCATGGCCGCGCCGATCGCCGAGCCTGAAGTAGGTCTGGTGCCAAGCGTGCCCCCAATCGAGCCACCGACGATTACGAGTCGAGGCAATAACAACGGTCTTCTGCTGTTGCCGCTCCTTATCGGTATCGGAGCCGCCACATTGATCAGGAAGAACGACGATTGCCCGCCGCCCGTGCCGGAGCCCGCCACGATGACCATGATGATTGGCGGAGTCGCCGCCCTCGCCCTCAAAAAGCGACGCAAGAACAAGAAGTAAACGCTTTCCAGTAAGACTGAACTGGATGCTTGGAGGATCGGGCGCGGGAAACCGCGCCCTTTTTGCTTGTCTGGGTAGCCTCCCACCCATGTCCGAACGTCGCTGCCAGATCCTTATCGTGGGTGGAGGGACCGGCGGCGCGGCCGCCGCGATGGCCGCCGCTTCGATGGGCGCGGACGTGATTCTCACGGAAGAGACGCGCTGGATCGGTGGGCAGTTAACCGCGCAGGCCGTCCCCCCGGATGAGCATCCCTGGATCGAAGAGTTCGGATGCACGCGGAGATACCGCTCTTTTCGCGAAGGCGTTCGGTCGGAGTATCGTCGAATGCCCTTGACGGAAATCACCCGCCAAGACCCATTTTTGAATCCCGGTACGGGCTGGGTGAGCAAGCTCTGTCATGAGCCCAAGGTCGCCCTGGAAGTCATCGAAGGCATGATTCCACCCTCTGTAGCCGTGCTCCACCTCTACAAGCCAAAGGATTGCCTGGTCCGTGGCGACCGAGTTGAAGCGGTTAGGTTCCTAGATCTGGAAACCGGAACTGAGGAGACGATATGGGCCGATTTCGTGCTGGATGCGACCGAACTGGGGGATCTGCTCGCCCTGTCCGGAACGGAATACCGCCTGGGTGCCGAGTCAGGGGCCCAAACGGGCGAACCGAATGCCCAAGATGGTGATCCCGATCCGAACAACGTCCAGGGCCTCACCTGGGTTTTCCCCCTCGGTTTTGAGGCAGGAGGGGAGCACCGGATCGAGAAGCCCGCGCAGTACGAGAAGTGGAGAACCTGGAAACCTGATTTTTGGCCCGGCCCGCTCCTCGGATTCGAAGTGCTGCATGCTCACACGGGTGAGAGGCGCACGTTGCCCCTCTTCAGCGACGATTGGTATGCCCTCTTCCCGTACCGCCAAATCGTCGAACCTTCCCTGTTTGAACCAGGGTTTCGCCCCTACCCCGTCACAATCGTCAACTGGCCCCAGAACGACTACTTCGAGGCGAGCATCCTGGATGTCGAACCGTACATGCCTCATCCGATGGCCGGAGCTTCGGGCCCCCTCTCTGCCTCGAGGCTAGAGGATGCTAAGCAACTCTCCCTGAGCCTCCTTTATTGGCTTCAGACGGAGGCGCCTCGGCACGACGGCGGGGCGGGATACCCGGAGGTCTTTCTCGCTTCCGATTCTCTGGGTTCTGAAGATGGATTCGCGCTCTATCCCTACATCCGGGAGTCCCGCCGCATCGAGGCCGAGTTCACCATCCTCGAACATCAAATCGCCGCCTACACAAATCCAGGACGAGACCGAGCGCCGGCCTACGCAGATTCGGTCGGCATCGGTGCCTACCGGATCGACCTTCACCCCAGCACGAGTGGGGCGAACACGATCGACACCAGCACCCTTCCCTTTCAGATTCCTCTCGGCTCGTTGATCCCGGTTCGCATGCAGAACCTCTTGCCCGCGTGCAAGAACCTTGGCGTAACGCACATCACGAACGGCTGCTACCGCCTGCACCCCGTCGAGTGGAACATCGGGGAAGCCGCCGGCGCGCTTGCCGCCTTCTGCCTCCTAACTGGGTTGACTCCGTCGCAGGTTCGCTCCTCGAGGCTGGCCGAGTTTCAGGCTTTGCTGACCGACCGAGGGGTCGAACTATCTTGGCCGGAAGGGACCGAGTTGAGGGCTCTCTAAGCCGAAGCCGCCTAAACTTAGTCTCACTACTTGGTCAGAGGCGCAGAGGTTCGCCTGGTCGGTAGTTCGAGTTCACCAGAGAACCAGAGCTCCGAGATTCGGTTGACCCCTTTGGCTTCGATCACCTGGCCGTCCTTCAAGCCCATGACGTACTTGGAGAACTCCATCCGCGAGGGACCATCCGCATCCGCGCTCGATGGCGAATAGAACATTCCGGCCGAGTATTTGTCGATCTCGACACTTATGAATCCTCTCAAGTATTCGATACCGACCTCCGTCGGTTCGACCTTGCTGCCCGTGGTGACGTACTTAACGTAAGTCAGTTCGCCGCCATCTGGATAGTTCAGGTGAATGACTCCGGCCGCAGCGTTTCCTTCGCGAATCACTTTCAACTTGACGGACACGGGCGAGACCTCCATGAGCGCGCCCTGAACGTGCGTCCTCTGGCTCCAGGAGTTCATCCGAAAGTGTGCGGGCTTCCCCTCCTCAATTCGGAGAAGAGCGCTGTTCGAGCTTAGGTCGCCGTCGATCGAACTGCTGACGTTCAAGAAGTAAGCCGCCCCTTTCTTTCCGCCGTCGACGCGGATATCGTAGTCGATGCCGAACGCCGGGCTCAGTAAGGGTCGGGGCAGAAAGTTGATTCGAACGTCGCCGATGACCACGCTGCCCGCATGGATCTCCGGAGGCTCCAAGCCATTGCCCGGGATTCGCACCTTGATCGTTTCCGGCTTTTTTGCGTCCGGCTGTAACTCGAGGATTGAGGCCGATTTCCCGTAGAGGATGGGGCAGATGGCTTCGTGGGCGGGTTCCCGATTTGCCTCGCCAATGACCGCGTATGATTTCCCGCTCAGTATCCAATGGGGGTTCGAAAAGATCTTGCCCTTGTCCTTCGTAAAGACAAGTCCCGCCGAGCCCGGAACCGACTTCCAGTTCCGATGGGGCCCGGGCCGCGGCGGGAACTCGTAGTGGCCACCCTTCATGTTCGGGATTCGGACGAGGGGGCGATAGTCGGCGGAGATGATGCCCATCGGTTTCGAGGCGCCGATGACGGCGAGACTGTTTAGCGAGCGCCACCAAAAGACGCCGGCAAGGACGACCAGAATCGCGATTGCGATTCGGAACGTGATTCGCCATTTGCTGCGTACGGGCGCATCGCTCATCTCCTGATATCGAAGCATGGCCCATATGAGCTGCCAAATGAAATGGTTAGAATGTTGGGCCAGTATCCCCGGTCGGTATTGAGTTTCCGCTCCAGTACGTCATAATTACAAGTAACTCGACCGTGTTTCCAATTCTCCCGGCCTTAATCCTGTTCTTTTTGCAAGCCCATGCGGGTGCGGAACGGGCATTGCTCCCGGGCGTTCTGGACGCTTGGCGGGTTCAAGCCGTCGTTCGTGGCATTGATCGCGAAACGGTTAAGCAAGTCTCCGGCGTCCTGCTGAGACAGCTTCGAAAGGAGCGACCGGTGGTCGCGCCCGAAGCTCCAGTGCAGCGCTTTTGCGCTGTCTTGCCATCTGACGACACCCTTGTCGACGAGACTTACACGAGTGTTCAGCGATCTCGAGATGGTCCCCAGGAAGGTTAATCCACCTTCCCGACTCCTAGCCGCCGGCCTATTGTGTTGCGTGGCGACTAGGCCTGACCATACGAGTTACCTGAATGAAATTCCTAAGAAAGTTTTTTGACACCAGCAAGAAGGACGTCGAGTCCTTGATGCCGCTGGTCGACCAGATCAATACCTACGAACCTGAGTTTTCGGCGATGTCCGACGATGAACTCAAGGCCAAGACCCCCGAGTTCAAGGAGCGCCTTGCCAATGGCGAGACGCTCGACCAAGTCGCTCCGGAAGCTTACGCCGTGGTGCGCGAAGTATCGAAGCGCCTCCTGAATATGCGGCATTTCGATGTCCAGCAGATCGGCGGCCTCGTTCTCCATCAAGGCCGCATCGCGGAAATGAAGACCGGTGAAGGAAAGACCCTCGTCGCCGCCGCCCCGCTCTACCTGAACGCGCTCACGGGCAAGGGCGTCCACCTGGTTACGGTCAACGACTACCTCGCTCGTCGTGACGCCTGTTGGATGGGCCCGATCTAC
>JBKJIP010000140.1:0-4109 GCA_046598515.1 Fimbriimonadaceae bacterium
GGGTCATTTCAAGAGTAAGACGCGTCGGACCCGACGCGAGAATCCCGGTCGCGGAAAATTGAGCCTTGTGGCCGAGCCGTGAGTGATGAACGGTGAATGTACACGCTCCCTTCGAAGTGGACCAGTTAGAAGTTATGCCCTGGTTCCTCCGCGAGATGTTCGTGCTCGCGGGGGAACCGTTGGGGAGGCGGAACTCGCGCAGGACAAAGCTAAGAATTGATCCGGAACGTCCCCGGGTTCACAAGTTACCATCGAAACGAAACTAGAGCGAGCGGGCTTTGAATGTGTCGCCCTGCCGCATATCTCCCGACTGATAGCCCTTCATGAACCAACGCATGCGCTGTTCCGAAGTCCCGTGCGTGAAGGAGTCCGGCACAACGCGTCCCTGCGACTTCTGCTGCAGTGCATCGTCGCCAATTTGGTGGGCCGCGTTCATCGCCTCTTGGATGTCCTGCTTGTCGATCTTGAGATCTTTCGCATGATGAGCCCAAACACCCGCATAGAAGTCGGCTTGCAGCTCCAAACGGACGGAAAGCTGATTCCCCTCGCGCTCGCTCGCGTTCTGTTGAGCTTGGTGGACTTTGTCCGAAGTGCCAAGCAAGTCTTGGATGTGATGTCCCACTTCGTGAGCAATCACATAGGCCTGCGCGAAATCACCCCCGGCCCCGAGCTGCTTCTCCATGACATCGAAGAACTGAAGGTCGATATAGACCTTACCATCGCCCGGACAATAGAAGGGCCCGATCGCGGAATCCGCATAGCCACAGCCCGATTCCGTGCCCGCCGTAAAGAGAACGAGCGGGGCCGCCTTGTAGTCCATTCCGTTCTGACGGAAAACATTCTCCCAAACGATCTCGGTTTGTCGGAGCACTTTGCTCACGCGTTCCTTCGCTGCAGGATCGACAACGACAGGCCCGCTCGAGCCGCTGCCCATCAATTGGCCAGCATCGCTTGCGTTTCCGCCGAGGGCTACGTACAGGATCATGAGGACGATTCCGCCCAGACCTCCGCCCACCGCAAGCTTTCCGCCCGGCCTACCGCGCCGGTCTTCAACATTTTGACTTTCCTGGAGATCGTCGAGTCGCATGTCTACAGTTTACGGCTGAGTTACCCACCTCGGTTCGGGCTGAACGTTTAGATCGAATAAGAAATCAGCTCTTGGCCGCCACGATGAAGTCGTGCATCTTCGACGGATCCTTGATTCCGGGGGACGCCTCCACGCCGCTGCTCACATCGACGCCGTACGGTCGCACAGCTCTGATCGCCGACCCGACATTATCGGGGTTTAACCCGCCAGCCAGAATCACGGGCAAAGGTGAACTCTGAACGAAAGCTCTCGCCGCTAGCCAGTCGACCGTGTTGCCCGTTCCGCCATAAACGTGAGGATCGAAAGCATCGAGTAAGAGCGCCCGGCAGAAATCCGCGGCTTCGTACGTCAGCACCTCGCCGGCTCGCATCCGTAATGCCAAAACATGGGGGTGGTTGCAGACTCCTTCAACGTGCTGAACCAAGCTGACGGCGGGGAAGGGTTCCGCCACATGACCGTATACAGCGAAAGTTGTGACATACGGCCCCAAGGACCGGATGTAATCCATGATTTCAATATTCGCGCCCACATAGCGAGGACTTGTCGGCTCCATCACAAATCCAAGAGCATCCGCGCCCAATTCGAGGGCCTTGTCCCCGTCTGCCGGACGGGTGATCCCGCAAATTTTGACGCGGGTTACCATCCCATCACCGCGCGAACCTTCGATTCGATATCGGGTTCGGCGCAAAATGCGGTTCCGATCAGGACGGCATTCGCTCCCGCAAGTTCTGCGCGGCGAACGTCCTCGTGGGTGCTTAATGCGCTTTCGCTCACTTTGACGGCCTCACTTCTGATTAACGGCAACAGCCGTTCAGTTGTGGCAAGATCAGTTTGGAACGTGCTCAAGTCGCGGTTGTTCACCCCGATCATGGTGGCGCCCATGGCATTGGCCCGCTCGACCTCTTCCTCGTTATGGACCTCGACGAGGACGTCCAAATCCAGTTCCCTCGCTTGCGCGTAAAGTTCACTCATCGAGACGTCGTCTAGGCCCGCCGCGATCAGAAGAATCGCATCTGCCCCCCACAACCTGGCCTCGAAGATCTGATATGGGTCGGCGATGAAGTCTTTTCGGAGCAAGGGAAGTTCGACCGCCGCCCGCACTAGGCGCAGGTTCTCGGCGGAGCCTTGGAAAAACTTCTCATCCGTAAGCACGCTAAGGCAAGTCGCGCCCGCCCGCGAGTAAGCCTGACTAACGGCGACCGGGTCGAAGTTGTCCCGAATCAATCCTTGCGAGGGGCTGGCCTTTTTAACTTCCGCGATAAGTCCGATGTTACGTCGAGCCCGGAGAGCCCTTTCAAACCCTCGGGTGTCGGGAAGGCCGACAATTTTCTCGGCTAGCTCGGATTGCGATAGGCGTGCTTTCGCCGCCGAGACCTCGGTGGCCTTGTGTTCGAAGATTTCGCGTAGCTTGCTCACGCCCGAGTGGCCTCGATGAACTCTTGTAGCTTGCGAGCAGCATCGCCGCTCGAGACGATTTGACGCACTCGCTCCACGCCCTCGGTGGGCAGATCCACCAATCCAGCCAACCATAGAGTCACAGCCGCGGATGGAAGCACGGCTCCAAACCGGGGCGAGTCGACATCGGTGATCGCTTCCCGCAGAATCCCCGCGCTCTCATTCGCGTCATTGCCCGGAGCGAGGGCGGAACCATCGACCGGTTCGAGCCCTAAGTCCGACAGCTTCAATGACGTCGGCTCCGCCGAACCGCGCCAAACCCGCCATGCTAAGGTGTCGGCGACCGGAGATATCTCGTCCATACCGTCCTCCCCGTGGACCACCAGCGCTCGCTCCGATCCCAGATCGCGCAGGGCTTCGGCCATCGGCTGGAGCAGGGAAGGCTCGTAAACGCCAACGATTTGCCGATTCGCGCCCGCCGGGTTCGCCAAGGGACCAAGTTGATTGAAGACGGTCCGCGTTCCGAGCGCTTTTCGGACTGGTCCAACATGGCGCATGGCCGGATGATGGGCGGGGGCGAAGAGGAACGTGATGCCGACTTCGCGAAGCAAAACCGCCTTTCTTTCAATCGAAAGGTCCATGTTTGCGCCGAGAGCCTCTAACACATCCGCACTGCCGCAGGCACTGGTCACGCCCCGATTACCATGCTTGGCTACGCGCCCACCCGCGGCCGCGACAATAAAGGCGGTGGCCGTCGAAATGTTAAAAGAGGGTGCACCTCCGCCGGTTCCGCAGGTGTCGATGACTTGGGGTAGTTCGTGCTCCAGGGGTGTAGACGCGGCCCGCATCGCCCGAACGAAGGACGCGAGCTCTCGGCCCGTCGCTCCTTTGGACTTGATCGCAATCAGCAGAGCGCCGATGATTGCATCGGGGGCCTCGCCGGAGATGAGAAAAGCCATCACCGCTTGGGCTTGCTCGTTGTCGAGATCTTGGCCCGCGAGGAGCTGATCGAGGATGGGGCCAACGTTCATTTCCGAACTGGAATGATAGCCCTCCAACCCGTGCTCGTGCGCGAGGGTATTCTCAGGTGTACATGGGTGATCCCTATCTCGGAATGCTGATTCTTCTTGGCGTCGCCGCTTTGATCTGCGGGGCCATGGTGACCTTGAGCTGGGTCTTGGGTCCGAAGAAATCGACTCCCTACAAGTCATCGCCCTACGAGTGCGGCGTGACTCCGGAGGGAAGCGCACGAGAACGATTCCCGATCAAGTTCTATCTGGTCGCGATCGTATTCATCCTTTTCGATATCGAAGTTGTCTTCCTGTGGAGTTGGATGACCATCTTCAAGCATGCGGAATGGAGCTTCAAGGTATTCAGCTTCATCGAGATGCTCATCTACATGGTCACCTGGGTCGTCGGCTACGTTTACATGCTCCGCGTGGGTGCCATCGATTGGGATGAGACGACCACTCTCGAGCCCGCCAAGTTGGGCGAGCCCATGCTGGAGGCCAGCTAGTGACCGCGCCGATGGTGGAAGGAGAGCGTTTGGAAGTTGCGCGCCTGCGGGCGGCCCTTCCCGATGCGCTGCTAAAGGTCAAAGTAGAAAGGTTTCGCCCCGATCTACTTT
>JBKJIP010000336.1:0-3747 GCA_046598515.1 Fimbriimonadaceae bacterium
CCTTGAGGTTGAACTTGAACTTGCCGTTTGCGGCCGAAAGGAGCTCGAATTTGCCTGCCATGGCTTCATTCTAACCGCTACGGCCAAGTCGGCGCGAGTCCTGATTTCCTTCGGCCCGATATCCAAACGAAACGAAAATCAGAGGCTCCAGTAGGTGACGCCCGCTGGAATGTCCATCGGATGATAGACCGACTTCACGTCGATAAAAACCCCGTCCCGACCCAAAGGCTTTAGAATGCTTTCGAGGGACATCTTGCGATATTCCGCATGGGCGACTGCGAGAATGACCGCGTCGCAACCCTTAATCTGATCCCAATCCACGAGCGAGAGGCCGTACTCATGCTCAACCTCGTGCGACTCCGCCATCGGATCGTGAAAGAGCACTTCCACGCCGTAGTTTTGGAGCTCGAAAACGATGTCCGGGACCCGGCTGTTGCGGATGTCGGAGACATCCTCCTTGAACGTCGCCCCCAAGACCGCGACGCGCGCGCCCTTGATGACCTTGCCCGACTGGATCATCAGCCGAATCGCCTTGGAAGCGATGTAACGACCCATGCCGTCGTTAATCCTCCGCCCTGCCAAAATGACTTGCGGATAGGAGCCTGTTCGCTGAGCTTTGGCCGTCAAATAGTAAGGATCGACGCCGATGCAGTGGCCGCCGACCAAGCCCGGAGTGAACTTCAGGAAGTTCCACTTCGTTCCTGCCGCGTCAAGCACATCCTTGGTGCGAATACCCATGCGGTCGAAAATGATGGCCAACTCATTTACGAACGCAATGTTCAGATCTCGCTGCGTATTCTCGATCACCTTCGCCGCCTCGGCGACCCGGATCGAAGGCGCGCGGTGGACGCCAGCGGTAATGATTGCCTCGTAAGTCGTCGCGACCCGTTCCAGGGTCGCTGCGTTCTCACCCGAAACGATCTTCACGATCCGTTCCAGAGTGTTCACCTTGTCGCCCGGATTGATCCTCTCCGGCGAATAACCAAGGAAAAAGTCGATGCCTCGCGTAAGATCCGATACCGCTTCGAGCAGAGGCCCGGCGATCTCTTCGGTGACGCCCGGGTAGACGGTCGATTCATAGACGACCACGCCGCCTTTCTGTAGGACCTTTCCAACTGCCTCGGAAGCCTTCACCACCGGCGTCAGATCAGGTTGGTGATCGCTGTCGATCGGTGTCGGAACGGCGACCACGAAGAACGTGCAGCCTCGAAGGTCTTCGAGGTCGGCCGTCATTTTCAGCTTGGTGGTCTTCAGTTCGTCCGGATCGGCCTCGCCGGTGCGGTCGATGCCTTCGTTGAGCTCCAACACCTTCGCGTCGTTGATATCGTAACCAACGGTCTCAAACTTACGCGCAAAGGCAAGGGCAATAGGGAGCCCCACATATCCGAGGCCAATGACACCAATTTTCTCCATGCTTGCCCGTAGATTTACCATGGATCGTGGTTAAGCGACCAGGTAGCTTTGCCGGGAAGGCCCATTCCAGCTTAGCAAAGCTGGAATTCAGGAGAGCCGAAGATCATTCGTCCGATCGCTTGCGCCGTCGTGTTCGCGTTGGCCGCCGTCACCGATCCGCCCGAAACCGTGGCCGCCGTCTTCTTCAAAGTTTGAATCTTGTCGGCCGGCAACCTAGCGTCGAAGACGCTCAGTAACTTGTCGACCAGTTCGTCCGGACTTTCAGACGACAGCAGTTTCAGGACCGGATAGTTCAGCCCCGGATTGCCTTTGCCCGCGGCTTTGCCGAACAGCCGGTCGGACCAGCGAATCCGCTCGACCATGGTTGCGCTTGTGATCCACGACGCCCCAATGCTCCAGCCGGAAACGTCGGGCGGAGACAACAATTCCATTCCCATCCGGGTGCAAGCCTGTTTGGTCAGCACATAGACGCCGCGATTGATCTCACCCGTCTTCTCATTCTTGAGAGGCAACGTGCCGAGGCCCAGTTGGCGGAGGCTGGACACCGTGAAGTCCACCGGGTTCTTGTAAACCTGGCGCATGGCCTTCGGTGAATAGAACTCTTGGCTCTCCATGATGGAGCGGAGCAGGGTCCGAATATCGAGATTGCTCTTGCGAAACACGGAGGCGTGGCGCTCCACGAGCCCCGCATCCGGATCGTCATAGACGAACCAACGTAGCATCTTCTTCGTGACATAGAGCGCGGTTTGAGGATTGTCGCAAAGCATGCTTAGCACATCGTCGCCCGTGAACGATCCAGATCGACCAAAGAGGGTTTTCGAGCCGGCATCATGATCCGCCTCATTGAAGACAAAGCGTGTCTTGTTCGGAATCTCATCCGGACCTTTCTTGCTCTTCCGCTTAACGTAGCTCCAACCGGTAAAGGCTCGCGCAGCTTCTTGTACATCCTTTTCGGAGTAGTTGCCGACGCCGAGCGTGAAGAGTTCCATAACCTCGCGACCGAAGTTTTCGTTCGGCTTCCCGGCGACATTTAAGTGGTTGTCCAGCCAGTAAAGCATGGCCGGGTCCTTGGAGACGTCTTCGAGCAGGGTCGAGAAGGAGCCGGTGGCGTTTCGGCGGAAAATCTCGATTTGGTCGTTCATCACGAAGCCGCTCGAAACCTTGACCGCGCTCGTGGCGAAATGGTTATGCCAGAAGATGCTCATCTTCTCCTGAAGGGGGCGCTGGGTGCGGATGATGCGCTGCGTCCAAAGGAGACAGGCGAGGTCCGGCTTGAGGTTGCCCTGTTTGGCTTGGAAATCCTCTTCCGTCCCCATCTCGGCCTCTTCGATCTTCTCGTAATCGAGGAGCTTTTCGATGGCGCCGGCGAGCCCGTTCGCGCCATAGAATTCCATCTCTTGTTCGCTGGCACCGAGCCCGAAGCGACGGAGCAAGTGGGCGATCTTCTCTCTTTCCGAAACCTGCATATCGAAGAGTAGGGACGCGGATATCTGATGGAAGTTCAACGGCATGCGATACGAGGTTTGCGGCACTCTTCGTGCTAGCATTCCCTTCATGCTCACACGGAAAGAGTTCGTCCTGTCATCGCTGGCAACTATGCTGCCCTTCCAAGGAGGACAGAATCCGCCTCAGCCCCAAGATATCGAGGACCTCAAACGCGTCCTGAACCTAACCGGGGTCGAACTGACCGACCAAGAGCTCCAGTCCATCGCGACCGCTGTGCGCGGTCAAAAGGCGCAGTATCAGGGTCTGCGCGGACTTCCCATCACCTACATGGACGAGCCCCCGCTCGTCTTCACGCCGCTGCCCGGCCGGCCCACCAAATCGAAGGGCACGGGGTTAAAACTCGAGAGAGCTACCGTCAAGCGACCCTCAAAGGACGAGGACATCGCCTTCATGACGGTGCGAGAGTTGGGGGAGTTGATTCGCTCGAAGCAGATCACGTCTGTCGAGCTCACGGAAATCTACTTGAGCCGGTTGAAGAAATATGGCGAGCAGCTTCTCTGCGTCGTGACCCTCACCGAGGATCTCGCCCGGGCTCAAGCCAAGCGCGCCGACGAGGAACTGGCCAAGGGCAAGAATCGCGGTCCCCTGCATGGCATCCCCTGCGGAGTCAAAGACCTTCTGGCCACCAAGGGAATCCCCACGACATGGGGTGCCGCCCCTTACAAAAATCAAGTCTTCGATTACGATGCCACCGTCATCCGGAAGCTGGAAGAGGCCGGAGCCGTCCTGCTCGCCAAGCTCAGCATGGGAGCAGGACGGCTCCGGCCTCTTCCAGCTTCCGGATGACGGTGGCATCGTAATCGAAGACTTGATTTTTGTAAGGGGCGG
>JBKJIP010000094.1:0-3732 GCA_046598515.1 Fimbriimonadaceae bacterium
TACTGGTAAGGGACGTAAACCACGTTCTCCAAGCTGAACATCGAGAGCATGCTCGAGCCTTGCTGCTTGTCCTTGGTCACGCCGATGCCCTCGTACTGCTGTCCGTTGATGTCAACCTTCTTCCCGACTCCGGATGCCTCGCCGAAAAGCGCCTCCTTGGCGATTCCGCCCAAAATCGCTACCGGCTTTTTCTCGTCCGCCGCGAGCAGGTAGCGACCTTCGGCAAGAGGGTTGTCGTGAATCACGAACCACTCGGGCCGGGCCGCGATGACGAGGGGATAGGCGGACTTGCCCGCCGAAGTTACTCCGCCGCCGGCGAAAGTGAGCGTCGTCGCCCGCAGCACCCCCGGCACCTTCCGAACACTCTCCGCATCGCTCTCTTTGAGGTAGCTCTGACCCGCCATATTCGGGTTAAAGTTGCCCATCTCGATGCGCCCGGGCACAACGATGAGAACGTTCACACCCAAGTCTTCAACCTGACTCGTGACGTCAGCCTTAACCCCGATCGCGATGCTGACAAGAAGGATGATCGCCGTCGAGCCAACCATCACGCCCAGAGCGGAAAGCATCAATCGACCCCGCTGCTCGCGAAGGGAAGCGAGGGCGGATAGCAGATTGACGATGAGCATCAGACTTCAGTCTACTTCGCTCTTCCACCTCACCGAGCCGATGCCCGTGCGGCTGGGGGAGGTCGGTGACCGCAGGGAACCGGGTGGGAGTAGAGCTTTGGAAGATTCCGACTCGTCGCGGGACGGGCATCCGCGACCCACAAGGAAGTTAGAAATGAAAAAGGACCGCAAAAGCGGTCCTTCAAAGTTGGGTGCGGGGGCAGGATTTGAACCTGCGACCTCCGGGTTATGAGCCCGACGAGCTACCGGACTGCTCCACCCCGCGGTACAAGGAATATTAAACCTTATCCCGAAAAGGCTGTCAAGCCCCCTCCCCTCCTAGAGGCCATCCCGCTAGCTCGGAATTCTCGGGAATACTCCTTGTGAATGAAGATCGCGACTTACAATGTCAACTCGATTCGCCAGCGGCTCCCTATCGTCCTGGCCTGGCTGGCGGAGAATGAGCCGGATGTTCTTGCGATTCAAGAAACCAAGGTCGATGACCCGAAATTCCCGCTCGAAGAACTCGAGGCAGAAGGGTGGAACGTCGTCTTCCACGGTCAAAAGGGCTTCAATGGCGTGGCGACGATCTCAAGAGAGCCCTCCGAAACAAATCGCCTGGGGTTCGAAGATCCCGTCATGCCCGAGGATGCCCGCCTTCTGACGTCCCAAATTGGCCCGCTGACCATCATCAACACCTATGTTCCTAATGGAACCGCGGTAGGAACGGACAAGTTCGACTACAAGCTTCGCTGGCTAGCCCGATTCCGTCAAATGATCGCAGAGCGATATCGGCCGACTGATCTGGTCGCGTGGCTAGGCGACATCAACATCGCTCCCACGCCCGACGACGTCTACGATTCCAGAAGCAAATACGGCAAAGTGGGCCACCACCCCGACGAGTTCCGCGCGCTGGATGCCATCCGCGGATGGGGATGGGAGGATTGCTTCCGCAAGTTCACTCCCGGTCCGGGACACTACACTTACTGGGACTACTACATCATCCCGGCCTTCGAGCGAAACCAGGGCTGGCGCATCGATCACATCTACGCCTCACCGGCGCTGGCCGAACTCTGTACCGCCTGCGAGATTGATCGCGGTCCGCGCGGTTTGGTTAAGCCAAGCGATCACACCCCCGTTTGGGCCGAGTTTTCGATCTAGTTTCACGCTCCCATAACTTCGAGGGGCTATGGTTTGAAAGGCGGCAACGGGAAATCCAGATGCCGGGTTACGATCCGGCCCCAGCCGCCATATAACTCGGCGTAAAAAAGCGACGAGCCCGTCTCCGGACTCGTCGCTCGTAACTCAAAACTCGTAACGTAGCCTAGCTCTTGATTTCGATGTCGACGCCGCTCGGCAGATCGAGGCGCATCAGCGCGTCGATGGTTTTGTTGGTGGGGTCGAGGATATCGATGAGCCGGTTGTGGGTTCGCAACTCGAAGTGCTCCATCGACTCCTTGTCGATGTGCGGGCCACGGATGACGCAGAAGCGGCGAATATTGGTGGGAAGCGGAATCGGGCCGCTCATGCGGGCGCCGGTGCGCTTTGCGGTTTCGACGATCTTCTCCGCCGACTGATCGATGAGTCGGTGATCGTACGCACGTAAACGAATTCGGACACGAATGCCTGCCATTTTGATAGTTCTCCTTGTTTGGGCCGCGAAAACACCCCGACGGCAAGTCAGGATCAACCTCTCGGCGAAGAAAGGATACCAGATTCGTGGGGGCTGGGCTCCTGGATTTCATGAGTCCCCTGAGTCCCCTTAGACCCATTTCCGCAACTGCAGAGTTCTAAAATGCAACCCGACCCGGGCTTGTATTGAACTGGGTTCATAGTGAAAACTTAACGCGCTCAGGAGGCTTTATCGATGTTGAGGAAATTTGCGCTGCCGGTCGCTCTCGCGGCGAGCTTGTTCATAGCCGGGTGCTCGGGTGGCGAAAGCACTACCACCACCACCGGCGGTAACCCGGAACCCGCCAAGACGGGAGAGAAAATCAAAATCGGCTTTCTCGTTAAGTCAGCCCAGGAACAGTGGTTCCAGACCGAGTGGAAATTCGGCCGCGAAGCCGCGGAGAAAATGGGCGTGGAGCTCATCACTCAAGAAGTCGTGGACGGCGAAAAGGTCGCCTCTCAACTCGATAACCTTAAAGTCCAGGGCGCCCAGGGGGTCATCATCTGCACCCCCGACCAGAAGCTCGGCGAAATGATCGTCGCCAAATGCAAGGAAGCGAACATGAAGCTTCTCACCGTCGACGATCGCCTCGTCGGCGCGGATGGCCAGCCTATGAAGGATGTCCATCACGTTGGCATTCAAGCCTATGACATCGGCAAGGTCGTCGGCCAGATGATCAGCGACGAAATCAAGGCCCGCGGTTGGAAGCCCGAAGAAGTGGGCGGCATCGTCCTCACGCTCGACCGGCTCGAAACCGCCACCCAGCGCATCAACGGTGCCATGGAAGTGCTCAAAGCGAACGGATTCCTGGAAGCCAACTTCTTCCGCTCCCCCTGGAAGGGCGATAGCCCGGACACCAAGGGTGCCATCGACGCCGCCAACATCACGCTCCTCCAGCACCCTGAGAAAAAGAAGTGGATCGCCATCGCCAGCAATGACGACGGCGTCCTCGGCTGCGTCCGTGCGGCGGAAGGGAAGGGGATCAAGCCCGAGGACATGATCGGCGTCGGCATCAACGGCAACGCTCCCGCCATCGAAGATCTCAAACGGAACACCGGCTTCTTCGGCACCGTCCTCCTCAGCGCCAAACAGCACGGCTACGGCACGGTGGAAGCGATGGTCAACTGGATCAAAGATGGCAAAGAGCCTAATCTGGAAACCTGGACAAACGGACTCCCTATGAATCGCTCGAACTTCGAGGCGACGCTGAAGGAGCAGGGACTCTAGATTTGGGTCTAGGGTTTTGGGTTTAGGGTTTGGGGTTTAGGGTCTAGGTTTAGGAGCAGCTAGTCGGAATCTACATTCGACCCATTTGCCCCATACGACCCATCAAGCAAACCCCAAACCCCAAAACCCAAAACCCAAAACCCCAGACCCAAAACCCAAGACCCCAAACCCCAGACCCCCCAAAAATGATCCTCCGCTTCGACTCCATCTCCAAGGGCTTCCCGG
>JBKJIP010000146.1:0-12358 GCA_046598515.1 Fimbriimonadaceae bacterium
GATAGCGCGAAACTGGCCGCGCTTTCGGGGCGAAGCGTCGAAACCATCCCCCCCATCCTCGCTCCATCCGGACGTCCGACCCAACACAGAGAGCCCTTCGCCCTCTACCCCACCAACCTTAACCATCCGCCCAACAAAGACGCGCTCGAATGGTTTTTGGCGGAGATCTGGCCCAAGCGCACGATGGACTGGCATCTTGTCGTCACCGGCGCCGGCGACTTCGAGGCGTACCGACAGGAAGGCATAGATTTCCGCGGCTTCGTGAGTCGGGAGGAGCTGGATGACTTGTATGACCGCTGCGGCGTCGTGATCAACCCGACGCGCACAGGTTCGGGTTATCAGATCAAGCTCTTGGAAGCTTTGTCGTGTGGCTGCCCGGTCGTCTCGACCGAGTTTTCCAACCCCCTTGGTGATGCTATCCCCAGCGCCGACGACCCCGCCGAGTTCGCCCGACATGTCGAAGAGCAGCTCCGGTCGCCGGAGGCGTTCGACTATGAGACGTATTACCGAGAAACTCGACTGAAGCTGGCTGCTTTTTTGGAACTAGATTGAATGGGTTCCAACCTCATGAGCCAACCGATGTGGGGCGCAGATGCCCGTCCCGCGCCAGGCTAAGGATAGAATCTGGATGGTAACTGCCCGAAAAAGGCGAGGGACGGGCATCCTCGCCCCACAGGGTTTGCCCCACCGTGAGTGGCCCTAAAGTGGCCTGGTCAGAAACTCATTGAGCGCCGCGCAAGCGCGCATGTGGCTGATCACCAGATCCGCCAAGTCCTCCCGCTCTGCTCGAAGTTCGAAACCATGCAGCACCGCTTCGCCGGCCTCGGTTCGGCTAAGGTGGTCAAAGCCTATGCCGGCAAAAACCTGAAACTGTCGATCGGGGGCCGGGAAGCGATCTTCCCGAAGATCCCCATCCTGACGGAGGCACCGAACGAAAATGGCAAGACCGTGTGTGGAAACCTGGGCCAAGACATGATTCGTCAGTTCGAAAGCCTGACCCTGAACTTTGAAAAGATGAGCCTTGAGTTCGGCGTGCCCGTGGCAAAGTAGTGAGGTGTTGGAGTCTAAGCGCCCCGCAGCCGCGCGATCTCGGCCGCAAGGTTCTGGCGCGCGGCATTTTCGTAGATTTCAATGTTGTCTGGCATCCGAAAGATGCAGGGTCGATCAAGGAAGGATTGGAGCACTTTGATTCGCCCTGTCCGATATTCGGCGTCGGGCACGAAGGAATACTCTTTCCGGATCGCTTCGGCGTACTCATCGTAGCTCCCCTCGAAGTCGGCAAAGATGGCGAGGTCGGCGTCGAGGAGGATAGAGGCTCGGATGTCCTCTTCGGGTGCCTCGTGATGCTTGGTCGCCATGATCAGCTCGGCGACACGATTGATCTCCGCTGCGGGCCAATTCTGACGTGATAAGAAATCGCGGGCATAACGTGCGCTCTTCTCCTCGTTGTCTTGCCTCCGTGGATCGTAGATCACATCATGAAGGATGGAGGCGAAAACAAGTTCAATCGAATGGTGCTCGTACTCAGCGACCATGCTGAGCACGGAGCAGATGTGTCGGATGTTGTGATAGGCCCGATGCGGCTCCGAGTAGCGGGCGAGAACGTCGGCCAAGTCTCCTTCGGCTGGGTCGCGGGTCCAAAGCGCACCCCGCCAGATCATGGCGACAAAATCGACGTCCTCGGGATCGGGTGTCACTGCTTCGCCTGTTGCTCCATGCCCTTCTTGTAGATCGCCATTGCTTCGAGGAACGCCTTGTCCGAGCTAAGCACCTGCTGGTAGACGGCATCGAGGGCGGCGAAGATGTCGAGGAGGCCCTGGAGGCGTGTGCGAAAGGCCTCCAAATCGTCGTCCTCGCTCTTCTCCGGCAATCGGGCGATGCACTCTCGGATCGCGCTAACCGTGGGGTCAACCTCCCGCCTCTTTCGCTCGCGGCTTACCTTGGCGAACATCAAGTAGGGGTCGGACTCACAGGAATAGGTGTCGCGTCGTTCGCCAGGGAGGCGGAACCGTCGAACGATGCCCCAGTCCATGAGGTCGCGCAGACTCATACTCGCATTCCCACGGCTGATTCGCAGCTGGTCCATGATCTCGTCGACCGTAAGAGGATCCCGGCTCGTGAAAAGCAGGGCGAGAATTTGGGCCATGGTTCGATTGATGCCCCAACTGGAAGACATTCGGCCCCATTCCAGGATGAATTGATCTTGCGCTTTCTCAAGATCGGGATTTTTCTTGTTTTCAGTTTTTTTGGACATCTGGGTGATTATGGCTTTCTCCGGGGCTGGAGGCTGGAGGCTGGGCGAATAGGGCGGATAGGACGAATGGGACAGATGGGACGAGTGGGACGCGAAGAGAAGTTCCTATCTCTCATGTTCGCCCTATTAGCCCTATTCGTCCTATCCGCCAGACCCTATCCGCTCCAAAGCCTATCCGCCGGGAACTTCCCGCGCATTTCCGGCGTTTCTAAAAGTGGACACTCTCACACGCAGCTAACATGAGTGTTAGACTATCAATAGGAGAAATACAGAAACCAATGGGAATGCTCGTTACACGAAGAAGTCAGCCGATCTGGGACGATATGGACCGCCTCTTTGAGCGGCTATGGGGCCAAGCCCCGGCCGCCGCCACGACGGCCAACCCCCTTCCGACCGACATCGTCGAGGTCGACAACGCCCTTCAGTTCGTCTTCGCCCTTCCTGGCGCCAAGCCCGAGGAGATCGATCTCACGGTCGAAGAGGGAATCTTGACAGTCACGGGCGAATGGGCTCACAACTGGGAATCCGACGAGAACGCCAAGGTCTATCGACGTGAGGTCCGTAGCGGCAAGTTCACCCGCTCGCTTCGCCTCCCCGATAACCTGAACGTCGACGCGGTGGAAGCAACCTTCAACCATGGCTTGCTAACGGTGAAGATTCCGCGGCAGGAAGAGGTCAAGACCGAGCCGAAGCGCATCGCCATACGAAACGCGAACGTTATTGAAGCCTCGAATAACTAAGGAACGCCAACTTCATACGGCACCCGAACATTGTTCGGGTGCCGTTTTCGTTTTATCTTGCCGCGGCTTCGGCGGCCTTCTTCTCGTCCGCTTCCCTTTTCGCTCTCGCCTTGAAGATGCCGAGCGCGTAGTGGTAATCCTCGAGATAATCGATATCGAACGCCAGTTCGGGCGGAGAGCCGGGGACAGCAGTGCCGTTGATCTTGACCATCTGGGTGATTTTCTTTTCTATGTCGGTCACGGTCAACTTCTTGTTCATGTAGTCCCACACGAACTTCGGTCCAAGCAGCCATGCCATCCCAAGTTTCGATTTGCGTTTCGCGAAGACGGCCTCGATATGTGGCTTGGCGACTTTGAATCCGCGAATCGTCATCATGTACATGCAGCCCGTCGTCCAATAGCCATCCAACAAGCGAACAAACGTTGCCTCAGCGCCGGGATACGCCTCGTCCCAGTCCGTTTTGGAAACAAGCGGCACGTAAAGGTCCATCTCCCCTTCACATAGATTCATGAAGTCGTGAAGGCCTTTCGTTGTCAGGAAGGGAAGGTCAACGGTGACGATGAGGATCTGATGAGGCGGCAGGTCCAGCCCGGCCAGATGCTCGATGCCGATCATGATGTTAGTTGGACCGCTACCAGTCGCCGGCAAGGCGATGTCGGCAAGTTGGACATCTTCCGACTTCATAACCGTCGGGGACCCCACGACCACGATACGGCCAATGATAGGGGAAGCACGGAGGGCTTCAATCGTCCTCCGCAAGACCGTGACCTCGTCATATTTGACGAGCGCCTTGCTGTCGCTTCCAATTACACGCGCGAATTCTTCCTCGACGACCCCGCCGGCCGGAATGACTACATCTAGTTTTGCCACCAGTTACCCTCTTCTCGAATGCTACTCTAGCACTTCAAGAAGACGACGCTTGATGTCCGGATGCTTCAGCTTCCTTAACCCGGCCTGTTCGAGTTGTCGAACACGCTCGCGGGTGATGCCGATCGCCTTGGCGACTTCTTCGAGCGTATAGGCTCGCCCGTCTTTCAAGCCGAAGCGCATCAGAAGGATTTCCTTCTCGCGTTGGGACAAATCGTGGAAGACTTCCTCGATCTTCAGGCGCAGCACAGATCTCTCCGCGATATCGATATCGGTGTCGCATGTAGGATCGCAGATCAGCTCGCCCAGGTACGAATCTTCCGACTCACCGACGGCCGCATCGAAGGACACCGGTTCGCTGCAGATCCGAAGATAGTCCGAGACCTTCTCTTCGCTAAAGCCCGATTCTTCCGCTATCTCCCGGATCGAGGGTTCGCGGGAAAGCCTCTGCTGGAGAACCCCAATGACGCGAAACATGCGATTCATGGCATCCGCCGTATGGACCGGGATTCTGATCGTCCGGCCAGAATCGCTCAATGCGCGGCAAATAGCTTGGCGAATCCACCAAGTCGCATAGGTGCTGAAGCGGAAGCCTTTGACCGGATCGTACTTCTCCACGGCCCGGATAAGCCCCATGTTCCCCTCTTGAATAATGTCCTGCAGGGGGAGGCCGCGGTTGGCATACCGTTTCGCAATACTGACAACGAGGCGGAGATTGGCTTCGACCATCGCGCGCTTGCAGGCCATACAGCCTTGAGTTGCACAACGAGACAGTTCGACCTCTTGCTCAGAGGTCAGCAACGAGGCTTGGCCCACTCGCTGTAACCAAAGCGTTACTGAATCCTCGACAAAACTCTGTCGATCGGACGGTCCTCTATCTGATTGCTCCCCTCTGCCCGGCTCTCTCGTAAGTGGCATGGGCATCGTTCCCGTAACCATATGTATCACCCCATTTCGCGCATCAACGGTAACTCCCGCAACGCGCTTGCTGTCCATGAAATCAGAGGATGGGAGGCTCCAAGCTTAAGGGGCTCGAGACTCTTTGCACTGATTTCCCTAAGGCTATCGCGGCTCTAAAAGGCGGACCGCGTAACAACTTCTATCATATACCGATTATTCCGTGAATCCAAGAGTTCTGCGTGACTTTTAATCAAAAAATATGAAAAAATGGATCATACAGAGTTGTCAGACCTTGGATTGAACCTGTTTCCGTCACTCTTTGTCAGTCGCTCATTGATCTGGCGCAGCCTTTCGTCACCCGTCAGCTGTTCCTTGACCTGGTTCCTGCCGAGGTCTTCAAGAATCTTATGGACATTCTGCAAAAGCAATGTTAACGACTCTCGCGTCAAAGGATGCAATTCCGTCATCTGAAGAGCCACCAAGAGATCTCTGCCCGATTCCGCCTCGATTGAACTAAGCCAATCTGCTAGGACACCTTTAGGAATCTCTAGGGGGAAAGCGTCAGCCAATATTTTTGCGAGGCTCGCCCCGGTTCCAGTTACGAAATAGCTCTCGTTTGTGACGAAGGGAAAGACTTCTTGACGAAACGCCTCGTCTATAAAGGCTCGAAACAAGTCGGCTTCGTAGGGTTTGAGAGGGATGTTGGGGCGACCCACCTTCTGCGCCGGTTCATATTCCTCGTTATCTTGCTTCTTACGCCGTCTCTTGTTGAGGGCCTGCTTTCTCAGCCAACTTGTGGCCGCCTTTGGGTCGCGGATGTCCGGAACGAGCGTCGCCAGTTTCTGTGTATAGCGCAGTAGCTCCATCTCGTCGCGAGCCATTGCGAGCGCATCGATGACCTCATCCCAATAGGCATTTTCGGTCGGTGCTAGTCGCTTGTCAATCTGAAGCAAAAGGTATTCAATGGGATCGATTCCCTTCTCTGTCGCCAGCTTCACAGCGGCTGCCCCTGCTAGTCTTAAAAGTGTATCTGGGTCTTCACCGCTGGGCATCAATGCGACTCTGACTGAAAGTTTCTCAGCCTGCATGATCTCGCAAGCGCGCTGCGCAGCTTTCTCGCCGGCGGGATCGCTATCGTAGAGGATGGTTACCTTGTCGGTATAGCGCTTGAGCAGTTTCGCATGAAGATCGGTAAATGACGTTCCGAGAGATGCCACGGCCGTCTGCACGCCGGCCCGGTAGCAAGCGATCACGTCGAGATACCCCTCGCAAAGAACGGCGGGCTCCCCTTTGCGGATGTGATTGGCCGCGATGTTCAATCCGTAGAGCACGCGGCTCTTTCGGAAGAGAGGCGTATCGCCGCTGTTGATGTACTTCGGGTGACCATCGCCGAGTAGCCGCCCGCCGAACGCGACGAGTTCGCCCCGTTCATCTCTGATGGCGAACATGAGGCGGCCGCGGAAGCGGTCGTAGTAGCCGCCCTGTGGATCTTGGTCTACAAGGAACAGTTCTTTGCACTCTTCAAGTTTGAACTCCGCTTTGCGAAGTTGCACGGCCAGCGCCGCGCCCACGTCGGGTGCATAGCCAACTTCCCATCGTAGGAGAGTCTCCTCATCCAATCCCCGGCGCTCGCAGTAGCTTCGGGCATCAGCAGAGCGCTGCAGCTCTTTTTTGAAAAAGTCCAGCGCGAATTCCATGGCCGCCCGCTGACCTTTCTTCTGCTCTTTGTCCTCGGTCCGCCGGGCTTTGAGGGTGACGCCGGCTTGGTCGGCGAGCATGTTGAGGGCTTCGACGAAGGTCATGTTCCGGGTCTTCATGACCCAACTGAACAGATCGCCTTTCTCTCCGCAGGACCAGCAACGGTATTGGCCGCTGGTCTCAGAAACCATAAAGGACGGGTTTTTGTCCCCGTGAAAGGGGCAAAGACCCGTCCAGTTTTTTCCGGAACGTTTCAGCTTAACGACTTGCCCGACGAGGTCTACGATGGAGATCCGGCGGCGGATTTCATCTAACTCGTCGGACAACTTTTCTCTTTACGCCTTGCCAGCGGCGACGACGATACCCGTCACCACATGAGGCCTGTCAGTCACGAGGCGGTTCAATCGGAAAGCGACCTTATGCGTGATCAGGTATCGCATGACGATCTGGTCGCCGGAGATCTCGTAGGCATCCGGAGCGCCGTAGCGCGTGATGATGTCCTTGACCTGGCTGCCATATCGAATGCCGCGATTCGTGTAGACGCGGGAATCGGCCGAACCGATCGCTTCGATCTGGATGACGCGGTTGAACTTATCCATGATAAATCCGAATCGGCTGTTGCCGCGCTTGTACACCCAGCGAGTGAACAGAATGCGACCGCTGCTCGCCGCGCCTTGACCGCCACCGATGCCGGGTCCGGGGCCTTGACCACCACCGCCACCGACGCCGCCGAGACCAGCCGGAGCCGGGCCACCTTGCGGGCCTCCACCGGTGAGACCGGCATCTTCATTGCCCTGCGTTCGACCGCGGTTGCCCTGAAGGAAAAATTCTGTTGTGCCCCAATCCATGGGCCGATTCAGGTCCGTGCGAACCGACTGCGCGCCGCCACCACCCTGAGCACCACCGCCGCCACCGCCGCCGCCGGGTCCACCGACGCCGGAGAGTCCGCCGCCGCCACCAGCCGGGCCTGTCTGCGTGCCGCCGCCGCCGCCCAGAGCTTGGATCTCATCCGGAGAGCCAAAAATCCGAACTACTTTGAGTCCGTCGTCATAAAGGGAGATGCCGACGAGCTTATTCTCCGGGGCTGTGCTTCGAATGCCACCCGCGGTGCCACCCTTACCTTTCCATCCTGCGTTGCTGCCAGTGCCATCAGCTAGTGCCATAGTGAGCACCAACGAGGAGGCCAGCATCATAAATCCGATTCGCTTCAAGTTCCGTATTCCTCCGTGTTCATGGATCGCCGAGCGATTCCTAGACTCCTTGGACGCCACTCGCCCTCCAAAGGTCACGCCTATACAGACGGGAGATGCGACGCAAGGTGTTCGGTTAACGTAAGGTATACCTAGAAATCCTTCCAGGAGGAAAGAGTAAACCAAAAATGGCAGCCGATTTAGCGATCTCTTCCGCAGAATTCGAAGAGCAGGTTTTGAAATCAGATGTTCCCGTCCTCGTCGACTTTTGGGCGACGTGGTGTGGCCCGTGTCGCGCGATCGCTCCGGCCATCGAGGAACTTTCCCAGGAATACGCCGGGCGGGCGAAAGTCTATAAGCTCGACGTCGACTCAAATGGCGACATCGCCATGAACTACGGTGTGATGAGCATCCCCGCCTTGATCGTCTTCAAAGGCGGCCAAGAAGTCGATCGAATGGTCGGCGCGGGTCCCAAAAATCAGATTGCTCAGTTAATCGACCGAGCTATTGGCTAGGGTCAGGCGAAACAGGCTAAGTCTGTACGAACGGCCGCAGAGCGTTGCTCGGCGGCCGTTTTTTAGTGTGGATTGGACGGCATGAGCATTAGTTGGCTCGGTGCGCGGAAACCCTCACCCCCTGCCCCCTCTTGCCCCCTCTCCCTCCCGCGGCACGGACATCCGCGGCAAGGAGAGGGGAGGTCCTATCTGTAAAACTCGACAATCTGATCCGCCGCCCATTGAACCTGCTCATTGTTCAGGTGGGGATGGATGGGCAGGCTCAGCACTTCGGTCGAAACGCTTTCCGTGACAGGCAAGGTTCCTCTCGCCGCAAGGTGCGCGTATGGCGTGTGGAAGTGGATCGGGACGGGATAGTAGATCATCGAGTCCACTTCCCGGCTCTTCAGGAAAGCTTGGAGCTCATCCCTTTTCGGGGCTCGCATCGTGAACTGATGCCATGTGGTGTCATTTCCGGGCAGCAGGCTCGGCAAGCTGACCGGAGTTCCCTTGAGAGTGTCCAGATAAATCTGCGCCAGTTCCAGCCGGCGTACGTTCCAAGCGTCTAGTCGAGTCAACTTGACTCCCATAATCGCCCCCTGGATCTCGTCGAGGCGGCTCGTGTAGCCTAGATAATCGTAGTAGTAGCGCTCCCGGCCCATGCCGTGAACGCGGATCGAACGGCACTTCTCGGCGACCGCATCGTCATTTGTCAGGATCATGCCCCCGTCGCCGGCGGCGCCAAGATTTTTGGTGACGTAGAAGCTGAGCGCGGCGGCGGCACCGAAGTTACCGGCGAAGACTCCCTCGTTCGAAGAGCAAAGCGCCTGGGCGGCATCTTCTAGAACGATTAAGCTGTGCTTGTCCGCGATCCGCTTCAGTTCTCGGATTTCGCACATCTGTCCAAAGAGATGGATGGGCAGAATTGCCTTCGTGCGAGGCGTGATGGCGGCTTCTATTTTAGAGACATCAATCTGAAAATGGCTCGCCTCGATATCGACGAAAACCGGTTTTGCTCCGGTCTGCATGATCGTTTCGGTGGAAGCGACGAAAGTAAACGCGCTGGTGATGACTTCGTCACCGGCCCCGATGCCGCAAGCGTCCATCATGATCCGCAAGGCGTCGGTGCCGCTGTTCACGGCAATGCCGTGACGGCAGCCGTGCATGGACGCAATGGCTTCTTCCAGTCCCTTGACGTACTTGCCGGGAGCATAGGCGCCGCTGCTCAAAACTTCGTGGGTGACGCGATCGAGCTCGGCGCTGAGCTCGTCATATTGCGCCTTGATATCGTAGAACGGGACTCTCATAGGCCGTTTCTCGATTGTGACATGAAGATTCTCCTAAACCGGTTCTGGAGAGGTGCACATTTCTGGGACTACGATGGCGTGGGCTTTAAACTCAAAAGTGCAAGAGCAAAATCGTCAGGCAGGATGCCTGGGGGACACAAGGGCTGGAAGCCCATGCCACGCCTGATAGATCATCCGGCCCAAGAACCATTTTAAGTCCGGTATCGTGTAAGCAGTTCATGTCCACGCCCCGCTGGCTCACACTGTTGTCGTTATCCCTTGCCGCAGTTTCGGCGATGGGGCAAGACCGGCTTTCACTCGATCAGGCGCTGCAAATGGCGCAGGAGCGGAATGGGGACTTGGCCGCCTCCCGCAAGCAAATCGACATTGCGCGGGCGCGAGCGAATCAAGCTCGTGCGGCCTTCTATCCAACCATTACGCCATCGATCATCTATTCGGACACCCGAAATGACTTTCTCACCGGCAATGGCGGAGGGTCGCAGACGGTCATCCAATCCGGCCTAACGTCGTCGGTCGATCTTAACTGGCAGGTTCTGGATTCCGGAGAGCGCAACCTCCAATTTCTCGCCGCTCGGAAGGGTCTCGATGCCCAGACACTGCAAACGTTGCAAACCCTGAGAACGACTCTGTTCACGGTTTATTCGCAGTATTTCGAAGTCATCCGCACTCAGGAACTGGTTCGCAATGCCGTAGCCCAGGTCGATCGCGCTCAAAAATCTTTTGATCAGGCCACGAAACAATTTCAAGTCGGTGAGCTCGCGGAGAAGGACACATTTCAGCCCAAAGCTGACCTACTCAATGCGAAGGTAAACAAGCTCTCCGCCGAAAACCGACGGAATGCGGCCGAGGCCGACTTTAAGGCGACCATCGGCTGGGACTCGCAGAAACCCCTGCCTGAACTGGAGCCCCTGACCGAGCCCACCCAAGTCGATCCAGGGTCTCTGGACGCTCTGATCAGCGAAGGACTCGCCAATCGGGCCGACCTGAATGCCCAGCGCCGACAACTCGAACAGCAGGGGTTTGGCGTGGAAGTTACGAAGCGACTGAATGGCCTGCGATGGAGCCTCGACGTTGGATTCGGCAAGCAGTTCGGAAAAGACAATATCAACAGCCGTCAACTCAGCCTGACCGCGAGCTATCCCCTCTTCGATGGCGGCGGATCCCGCGAAGCGATCAAAGAGAGCCAAGCTTCCTACGAAGCGAGCCAATCGACGCTCACCCAAGACGAGCGAATCGTTCGGGCGGAAATCGAAACCGCCTATCGCGAAGTCGTTTTGAATGGCGAACGAGTTGGTGCCGCGAAGGGCGCGCTGGAAGCCGCCCAAGCGAACTATGACAAGGTTAGTCGAGCTCAAGAACTGGGTGCCGCCGGAGCCGACGTAGTCGCCGTATCCACCGCTCAAGTGACCCTTGTCCAAGCGGAGACTAACTACATCGAGGCGATTTACGACTACTACATCTCGACCGCCCGACTGGACCTCGTCGTGGGCCGACCGGTTCGCGGTGAGGAGCTGCCGAAGTAATGCCGCCTATCATTGAGACTCAGGGGCTCTCCAAAGATTATGTGATGGGAGACTTGGTGGTTCATGCTCTGCGCGGTGCGACGCTCACGATCGAGCAAGGTGAGTTTGTCGCTATCATGGGGCCATCTGGCTCCGGCAAGTCGACCTTCATGAATCTCATTGGTTGCCTGGATCGCCCAACGGCGGGTCGCTACATTCTCAACGGCGAAGACGTGAGCCGGCTGAGCGACAATCAGCTTGCCGAGATCCGGAATCGGCTTCTAGGATTCGTCTTTCAGCAGTTCAATCTTCTGCCACGAACTTCGGCTTTGAAGAACGTTGAGTTGCCGCTGCTCTATTCGAGCCGAAAGGAACGTGGCGGGCTGGCCAAACAGGCCCTCGAGCGGGTTGGTCTCGGCCAGCGCATCAACCACCGCCCGAACGAACTCTCCGGCGGTCAGCAGCAGCGCGTGGCTATTGCTCGCGCGATCGTTAATGATCCGGTTCTGATTCTTGGGGATGAACCCACGGGCAACCTCGATTCACGAACGTCAGAAGAAATCATGGCCCTCTTTCAGGACCTGAATCGTCAAGGAAAGACGGTCATCGTCGTCACTCATGAAGAGGAAGTCGCGAATCATTGCAAGCGAATCATTCGCTTCCGCGATGGCCGCCTAGTCCAAGATGACATCATTGAAAATCCCATCGATGCGCGCGAAGCACTCGATCGGATGCCTGATCCCGATGCAGAGCCGAATACGCAGCTAGAAACTATCTCCGCATAACCCAGGTTAACCCTTTGTTAACGAAGCCGGGCTACAATTGAGTTGTCCGCGCTGAAGTCATGGCCTTGGAAACACCCTTGCAACCCACCGCCGCGGTTTCGGCAACGCCAGAACCGAAGATCACCGCGCGAGACGTGAAGTTTTACTACGGCACCTATCAGGCGCTGAAGGGCATCAACCTCGATGTCGCTGCCAACCGCGTCACGGCTCTGATTGGCCCCTCCGGCTGCGGCAAATCGACTTTCCTGCGCTGCTTGAATCGGATGAACGATCTCATTCAAGGTTCACGCATCGAGGGCGTGATCGCTCTCGATGGACAGGACATTTACGCCCCGGGGGTTGACCCCGTCGCTCTGAGAAAAGAGATTGGAATGGTGTTTCAAAAGCCCAATCCTTTCCCCATGTCCGTTTACGACAATATCGCCTACGGCCCGCGGATTCACGGGACGAAATCGAAGTCAGAACTGGATGTGGTCGTGGAGCGGTGTCTCACAAAGGCCGCCCTATGGGACGAAGTCAAAGATAAGCTGAAGAAAAGCGCCAACGAGCTTTCCGGCGGTCAGCAGCAAAGACTTTGTATCGCGCGAACAATGGCGGTCGAGCCGAAGATCATCCTCATG
>JBKJIP010000254.1:0-5010 GCA_046598515.1 Fimbriimonadaceae bacterium
CGGGCTCTTTTGTTGTTGGGAGGGGTCAAGGGGGACTTAGGGGTCAAAGGTGAGATTCTCGTCTGATACCCCCTTTGTCACCTGCGACCCCTTCCGACCCAGACCTCCCCCAAGCAACCCGCCGCCTCAATCGCGCTAAACTACGACAGTTCCGGTTTTCCGGCTTTGATAAGGAGAAAATCACCCTTGGCTATTGTGATGGATGATCTTTTGAGGGACCTGGTTGCAAAAGACGCGAGCGACCTTCACCTCAAGGCGGGCGAGCCGCCTATTATGCGGATCCACGGCGCCTTGACCCGGTCCGACTATCCGACGATGACCGTGGAAGGCACGGAGCAACTGCTTTTCAGCATCCTGAACGAAGAGCGCAAGAAGAAGCTCTACGAGCAGCGCGAACTGGACCTGTCCTACTATGTCGAGGGATGTGCCCGATTCCGCGTAAACATGTTTTGGCAGCAGCGCAAAGTAGGAGCCGTTTTTCGAGTCATTCCCTACAAGATTCGCACGATCGAGGAACTGCGGCTTCCCGACGTTTGTAGACAGCTCGCCCTGATGCCCCGCGGCCTCATTCTGGTCACCGGTCCAACGGGTTCAGGCAAGTCCACGAGCTTGGCGGCGATGATCAATCACATCAATCACAACCAGAAGTGCCATGTGATGACGATCGAAGATCCGATCGAGTACGTTCACCCGGACCATCAGAGCATCGTCAATCAGCGCGAGCTCGGGACGGACACCTTCGCATTCCACGAGGCTCTTCGCCACGTCATGCGACAGAACCCCGATGTGATTCTCGTTGGAGAAATGCGCGACTTGGAAACAATCCAACTCGCGATCACCGCGGCGGAAACCGGTCACCTTGTTCTTTCCACCCTGCACACGGTTGACTCCGCCCAGACGATCGACCGTATCGTCGACGTTTTCGATCCAGATCAACAGCCGCAGATCAGGACCCAGCTCAGCGTCACCCTTCGGGGAATCGTTTCCCAAGCACTTTTGCCAACGAAGGACGGATCTGGGCGCGTGGGCGCTTTCGAGGCTATGTACGTGACGCCGTCCATCAAGAATCTCATTCGCGATGGAAAGACGCACCAGCTGTACAGCGAAATCCAAACTGGTGGCGAGTTCGGAATGCAAACTCTAGACTCCGACCTGCTTCGACTTTGCAAGGATGGGGTGGTCGAATATGAGCAGGCACTCGCTCGCTGCTCGGTTCCGGCGGAATTCAAACGGCGCGCCCTCAACCTCGGCATCGTGGAGGCTTCCAATGCATGAAACCATCTTAAGATTGTTGACAAAAACCGTCGCAATGGACGGCTCGGACCTCCACTTCAAGACCGACACAGGCAAGATCTACGTACGGGTTTACGGAGATCTTCTTCAGCTTGAAGACGAAGCGCCCCTGTTCTCCGACGAGTTCCACAAGTGCCTCTTCGAGATGTTCACACCCGATCAGCAGAAGAGATACTACAAGGAACACGATCTCGACTTCGCAACCGAGATTCCGGGTTTGGCTCGATTCCGGGGCAACGTCTATCAGCAACGCGGTTGCACCCAGGCGGCTTTTCGCGTTATCCCGTACACGGTTAAATCCATGGAAGAGTTAATGCTGCCCCCCGCGGCATTCGATTTCATCAAGAAGCCTCGCGGCCTGGTTTTGGTCACCGGACCCGCCGGCTCCGGAAAATCAACTTCTCTTGCATCGATGATCGATCGGATCAACAGCACGGAACGGCAACACATCGTAACCGTCGAAGACCCTATCGAATTCGTGCATGAGGATAAGAACTCGCTGATCCATCAGCGCGAGCTATATGAGGACACTCTCACGTTTTACAACGCGCTGAAATATGTCCTGCGGCAGGACCCCGACGTCATCCTCGTCGGCGAAATGCGCGACTTGGAAACGATTCACCAGGCCATCACGTCGGCGGAAACGGGCCACTTGGTCTTCGCGACGCTGCACACGGTGGACGCGGTCCAGACCGTCGATCGAATCATCGACGTCTTCCCCACCCATCAGCAGCAGCAAATTCGCATGCAACTCTCGGTAAACCTCGTCGGCGTCATCTCACAGACGCTGGTCAAGCGGAAGGACGGGCGCGGGCGAATTGCCGCCTATGAGGCACTGGTCGCAACAAACGCCATCCGAAACCTCATCCGCGAGAACAAGAGCTTCCAGATCAACTCCATGATCCAGACAGGCATGAAGCAGAAGATGCAGACGCTCGATCAATCTATGGCCAACTTGGTCGGGATGGGGCTCGTCTCCTATGAAGAAGCCAAATACAAATCGAAGGATCCGGGCGAGTTCGGCCGCCTCGTTCAGCTTATGAACGAGAGCACGGGTGGCAACGCCGGTCCCGGCCAGCAAGGAACGGGCGCTATTCAAGACGGCGCTACGCGAACCGAGTCCGCAGCCCAGGCCACTGGCTCGACCGTATCTCAACCTGCTGCTCAGCCGGGCGCACCGCCCGTGGGCGGCGTCCGCGGTCAGCCGAATCGTCCGGGATACAACCGGGAGTAATCCTAGACGTGGGACAAAAGGGTCAAAGGGGTCAAAGGAAACTCAATCCTTCGACCCCTTTGACCCTTTTGTCCCCCCAAATGCCCTCGCTACGCTCGCGCCGCTTCGCGGGCGAGAGCCTTCTGCTCTCCTGCGTCGACGCAGCAAGCGATGACCATGTCGCCGGTTACGTTCAACGTCGTGCGGCTCATATCCAAGATCCGGTCGATGCCGAGGCAGATGCCGATAGCCTCCGGCGGAACGCCGATCCGAATAAGGATAATCGCGATCATGGGCCAAGCGCCGCCCGGTACGCCCGCCGTGCCGATGCCCGCGAGGATGGCCATGAACATGACGACGAGCTGGTCGACAAAAGTCAGGTTTACACCGTAGAACTGGGCGAGAAAGATCAGCGTGATGCCCTCAAAGAGGGCCGTCCCATTCTGATTAGCCGTTGCGCCGACCGTCAACACGAAGGAGCTAGTGTCTCGCGGCAAGCCCACTTCTTCTTCCGCCGCCTTCAGCGCATAGGGCAGCGTGGCGTTTGAAGAGCTTGTTGCGAAGGCCGTGGCGAGCACGCCTTTCATCTGCCTGAAGAACACCAGCGGGCTCCGCTTGGTGAATATCTTGAGGGCGAGGCTATAGACCACGAACATATGGAAGGCAAGGCCGAAGAGAACGAGTAACGCGTATTTGAGCAGCGCCGCGAAGGCCTCTATGCCCAACGTGGCTCCGGCGTTAAAGGCGAAGCCGAACACGCCCAAGGGGGCCAGAAGCATGGCGTAGCCCACGATCTTGATAGAAACTGCGAAGACGCCTTCGAAGAATTGCTTGACGGGCAACGCCTTCTCTGCCTCGATCGAAGTCAACGCTATCCCGAAGACGACGGCGAAGATCATGAAGGAGAGCAACCCACCCCCAAGAGCATCGACGGCGGATGCGAGGGGATTCTTGGGCACGAGTTCGACAATCGTTTCGGAAGCATTCTTCGCTTCCTTAGCTTGCGCTACCTTCTTTTCGATGTCCTTCTGAGCGGTCGATTTCTCTTCATCGGGAATTTCCTTATCTTTGACAAACTTCTGGACCATTTCCCGTTGCCGCTCCGGGCCCATGTTCGTGACGCCCGGCTTGAATTGGTTCACGAGGAAGAGACCCAAGGCAACCGCGAGCCCCGAGAGTAGAAGCGTAAACAGCAAAGCGCGAACGCCAACGCGGCCAACCCGCTTGGCGTCGCCGATCTCGGCGATACCAAGAACGAGGGCGGAGAAGAGGAGCGGCACGACGATCATGAAGATCGCATTGAGGAACAATTGCCCGCCCGGCTTGGCGATGTAATCCAAGAAGAACTTCAGGCCGGCATGATCGCTCGGGAGGTTCTCTTTGGCAAGAAGCCCCAAGACCGCTCCGACGAGGAGAGCCAGCAAGATTATCAGGTGGAGGTGAACCTTCCCGGAACGCATCTGGCTATCTTACAACGTCTGGGGATGCGCCATACTAAGAAAGTGCCACGCCAAGATGGAGACCACTTCGATCACCCCAAAGAAGAGTGCGGAGTCATTGGACTTTATGCTCCGGGTCGCGAAGCCGCCCGTCTAGCCTTTTTCGGCCTTTTTGCACTCCAGCACCGCGGTCAGGAAAGTGCTGGCCTTGCCGTCGGTGAAGGTGGCCTCGTTCGGATGCACAAGGATATGGGCCTTGTCAGCCAAGTCTTCGACGAGCATATTCTCGCGACCTTGCCGGGTCACATGGCCGTTGGTCATACGCGCTACAGCACTACGGGCGCGAGCGAAAAGCGGAACGCACAGCCTATTTTCTGCCCCAGCCTCATCGGCGACATCGCGGTGGCGCATAACGGCAACCTCATCAATACCGTTGCCCTCCGGCAAGAGCTGGAAGCGGAAGGCGAGGTTTTCGATTCCTCCAGCGACACGGAACTCATCGCTCGGCTGCTCGTTCGAAACATGCATCTCGGCCCCGAGCATGCCGTCGCGGCGACGATGCGCCGTATCGAAGGGGCTTACTCTTGCACCGTCTTGACTCCCAAGATGGTTCTCGCCTTCCGCGATCCTCTCGGCGTGCGTCCGTTGGTCGCTGGTGAACTGGATGGCGGCGGGTATATGGTCGCCAGCGAAAGCTGCGCTTTCCCTCCCCTCGACGGCGTGGTCACCCACGAGCTCGAACCAGGCGAGATGGTCATCATCGACTCCAAGGGAATGCGATTCGCGCAAGGCGCTCCGAGCAAGCGCAGGGCCATGTGCATGTTCGAGTTCATCTATTTCGCGCGGCCGGATAGCGTGATGTATGACACGCTGCTCTATTCCGCTCGCGAACGGATGGGCGAACAACTGGCCATCGAACATCCCGTCGATGCGGACATCGTGGTTCCCGTGCCCGACAGCGGCATTCCCGCCGCCCTGGGCTATGCGGAGAAGAGCGGTATTCCCTACCGCGAAGGCATGATGAAGAGCCGCTATATCCACCGGACATTCATCTCTCCGGATCAG
>JBKJIP010000388.1:0-3148 GCA_046598515.1 Fimbriimonadaceae bacterium
CGTGAACGCGCCTTCGAGGTCGAGCACATAATCCCGAACCAGGCCGGACGGGTCGAAGTTGTACGTACCTGATGCGCCCGACAGAAACGGCTTATAGCCGGTCATGCGCTCAAAGTCGGCGATGACACCGCTCAGGATGTTCGCGATGTCGGACGGGGCGGTAAGGCCCATTCCCGTCATCTTCGCGGTGACTTCGGCGGCAGTTGGGTAAGCGAGTGGCATTAGGACTTCTTGGGTTTCGGTTCGGTCTTGCCGATAACGGTTTTCTCGACGGAGGGGGCCGGCTTCTCGTACGATTTCTCGAGGGCGATCAAATCAGCCACGCCAACCCAGCGGGTCGTACCGTCAGGGAGTTGCACATGCACGACACCCGGTCGTCTTTCAAGATAAATGAGGCTCATAAAATGGGTTCCTGTGGGGCCAGCCCGAAGGCCGGCCCCATGATTCGGACTAAGCGCCGATGACGTTGACCGGAGCGGCCACGAACTGGCCGGCAGTGGTGAGCTGCGTAACCGGGGTCTGGCCCTGAACGCGGCCCAGGATCGCATGGAGCGAAGCGATAACCGAGTTGGCAATCGTTCGCGCGCTCGACACCCGGTAGTACCGGTAGCCGGGCAACACGTCGCATTCCAGCGCCATCACCTTAGAGGCAGTAGCCGCCGACGCGTCGGTAAACGTTTGGGTCGCACCCGTGATGTCCGTCCAGTTGTTCGTTCCGTCAACCGAACCTTGGATCTTGCCGACAAACACGGCAGTATCGAGGTTGGCGCCGAACGTCCAGAGGAAACACACCCGGCCGTAGCCGAGCGCATCCACCGCAACCGAAGTCTTGGTAGTCACGCCCGCGGCCAGTGCGTAGGTCGTAGTCGCCCCGTCATCCGGAGCAACGTGAACGATCTTGAGAGCTTCGAGAAGAGTTTTCAACATAGCTTTTTCTCCTTGGCCGAAGCCTTAGGTGTTGAGACCGCAGCGAAGAGCCCACTCCGCGAGTCGGTCGCCGCCGAGCCGGAACCGCACGTACCAACCGCGCTGATCCTTCTTCTGGATTGCGGGGTCGACGTAGGGCTCCATCTGGAGGGTAACGCGCTCCACGAGGCCGTAAGCCTGGCGGAAGTCGCCGAAATAGTTGACCTTGTTGCCAGCCCCGACCGCTGCCATGTTGTCCGACTGGACAACCGGATAGCCGAGAACCTGCGAGTCAACCCGCGCCATTGCGCCGCCGTTGGTCGTGTTGGTCGATCCGAAGATAAACCCGCCGACCGAGTCTCGAAGGCTGATGACCTGCGAGTAGAGGGCAAGGCGCTGGAACAGATATGCCGCGTTGTTAGCGTACTGCTCGCTGAGGGCACCGACCTGGGAAACAAGGCCCGTTGCGCTGATCGGGTTACCGATGTTGTCGCTGGTGTAGAGCCCGGTCGCCGCTGTGGTCGTGCCGGTTCGGATCACCAAACCAAACGGGCGGCCAACGCCGGAACCGTTGATGATGATGTAATCGAGCATCGCCTCGTACATGTCGACGATCTGCTCGACGACCCAACCTTCCATATCGAAGGCCGCATCCTCAAGCCAAGCGCGATCCGCGATGATAAGAATGCCGCCGCGGTGACACTTAATCTCGACGTTACCGAACGCCTCAAGGCTCGTATCTTCCGAAACGGAACCTTCCGCGCCGACCCATTGGACCGCAAGATCGTTGATCTTCATCGTATCGCCGCCCGAGAACTTCGGAATCGAGAGCGTGTCCCGCGAAGTCTGGAACCGGCGGACCATGCTCGAAACACGGCGAGTTGCCGCACGTCGCTGGATGATCTCGGCGATGAAGTCGAGAGGCACAACAGCCGCGCCGCCGTCGATCGTGACCTCGTTGAGTGCGCGGTTCTGGACGCCGTAGGGGTTGGAGGCACAAGAGCGCATCCAAGTCACGAACTCGTGGATGTACTCCCGGCTCGCAAGGTGAGCGATCTGGCGATCATTCACGCCGTGGGCCGAAAGGTCACCGGCGATAGACCGGGCAATCCGCGCATCACGCTCGAAAGCGCCGGGGATAGCCGTTCGCCACGTTGCCGGGGCTTCGGGCTGATTCGGACCCGTGGGCGTCTGATCGCTTCGCGGGGTGACCGTCACCAGTGCCGGGTTCGGCGTTCGGGTTTGGGTCGCAACGAGTGCTTGGGCCCGGCTCGTCTGAGCGTTGTCCGCAGCGACAACCGCCATGAGGTCGGTACCGGCATCGGTTAGGTCGCGATACTCGGCGTTCTCTTCGTCGGTTCGGGTGGCCTGGCCGTGAAGTGCTTGAACCCGCTCGATAACGGCGGGGTTGAGTGCTTGGCGCTGGGCGACCGTAAGCCCGGCGAGTAGCGCGGTTCGCTTCTCGGGGGTATCGGCAGTGCGCCACAGCACAAGAAATTGCGTGAGGTTCATTTTGGAATGTCTCCTTGGTCGTTAGCCGGCGCGATTGAGTAGCTGCTGAGCGCGGAAGCGCACATAAGCGTCGTCGTTCTCCGGCGTGGAGGTTTGCGAAGAGCGACCGATCAGGGCGGACAAGGAATCCCGCAGCGCTTCGATGCGCTTCAGGTTGTCGCGACCGATACGGCCGTTGTTGTCGGCGCGCAGTTCCTCAACTTCGAGGGCGCGGCCTTCGATCACCTGCACGGCACCAAGGACCATGTCAAGGTGTTCTCCGAACGACAAGCCGCCAAGGGACTCGCCGCGGAGTAAATCGTCTAGTGATCTGGCTTCAGTGACCTTCGAACCGGGCACCGCCGGCGCGTTTGTGATCGCCACCTCATAGAGCCGGGTCACTTCGGGAATGATCCAGCAATAGCCCTTATGCTTGCGGATGGCCGGGTCGTAAAGCTCCATCGGTTCCCCAAGCCCTTCGGCATAGGTCCATAGCTTTTCGCCCGAATCGAAATCGGCGCATTTGGCCCAGTTCACGGAAGCCCCGATCGAGAGCCCGATCGACTTACCGCGGTCCATTCGGTCTTTGCACTTCTGCCGAACCTCCTCGGCGTCGTTCGTGCTGTAATACTGCCACTCGACTTTCAGTTCGTTCCGGGCAATCTTGAGCGCGTCGATCGTGCCGCAGTCGTCTTCCCAATCGTGATTCGGGGTCATGAAACCCTCGTTGACGGAGTTGGCGAGAACGGGC
>JBKJIP010000102.1:0-5630 GCA_046598515.1 Fimbriimonadaceae bacterium
TTCCGCGAATCCCGTGATTCTGAATGTTTCGGATTTAGTTGTCTTGGGCGATCGGGGAGACGAGGCCGTCAAGTCGGCGAACTTCCAGTTGAAGGCAGGCGAGATCGTTGGGGTCGCGGGTGTGGATGGCAGCGGTCAGCGGGAGCTCTATCAAGCCCTCTACGGCACGAAGCCCATCCGGCAGGGATCGATTTTCTTTTGCGAAAAACCGCTACCGACCTCCGTCCGCAATCGTCTAGAGGCGGGAATTCAGTGGATCCCGGAAGATCGGCACGGCGAGGCTGTGATCGAAGATTGGTCGCTGATTGACAACGCCGCCCTGAGCCGCCAAGCGGTCGCCCCGTTTTCGGACAGGGGATGGGTCAATGTTGGCGCGAAAACCCAGGCGGCGGGGGAAATCGCGGAGCGATTCAATACGAAGCATGGCGGAGTTTCGCTGCCCATGGGCAGCCTTAGCGGAGGAAACCAGCAGCGGTTCGTGAACGGGCGGGCGCTCTACAGTCGGCCGAAGCTCATTTTGGCTTTTCAGCCCGCGCGGGGATTGGACATCGACGCTACGCGCTCCTTCTATCAAGCCCTTGCCGAACAAACGGCGGCAGGGGCGGCGGCTTTGATCGTTAGCTTCGACCTGGATGAACTGCTCACTTATTGCGACCGAATTATCGTCATGAACGGCGGCAAGCTATCGGTGCCACCGGCGAATGTCGAGCGGGACCGCGCTGAGATTGGGCGGCTCATGGTGGGGGCTTCGTGAACTGGCGCATCATCGCGTTGATCGCGGGCGCGGCGGCGCTGATAGTCGGGATATTGATTCTCGGCGGCTTTCCCGTCGGGAAGATTCTCATGGGGATGCTGGACGGTTCGTTCGGCAGCGCGGAGAAGTTCGGGAAGACGCTGAAGGAGACCACGCCGCTCTTGATCGCAGGCATCGCGGTGTTCATCGGGCTTCGGGCGGGGCTCTTCAATATCGGCGTCGAGGGCCAGTTCGCGATGGGGGCCATGGTGTGCGCGGTAATCGCGTTGCGCTTCCCAGGTCCGGGCGGCATGGTGCTGGGCATGATCGGCGGGATGGCGGCGGGTGCCCTTTGGGCGCTGCCCGCAGCATTGATCAAGGCTTATCGCAACGGGCATGAGGTGATTACGACGATCATGCTCAACAACATCGCGGGCTTCTTGACGGCGGCGTTGGTATCCGGGCCGATCAAAGATGCCACGCAACAGGGGACGACGACGGCCGAGATTCAATCCCTGATGCCAAACGTGATCGGACCGGCCAATACGGTGGCGGGAGCTTCGGTGAAGAGCTCGGTTCCGGCGGTGAATCTGTCCCTGATTATCGGGCTCCTGATCGTGGGAATCGTGTGGTTCTGGCTTCGTCGTAGGGTGTCCGGATTCGAGCACGAGGCGGTGGGTGCTAATCCCAAGGCGGCGACGCTCGCGGGGATTGCCACGAAGCGAGTTCTGACCCGGGCCATGACACTGTCTGGAGGTGTGGGCGGGCTCGCGGGCGCCTTACAGGTCTTGGCATTCGAGGGCCGGTTCTACAAGGATTTCTCGCAAGGCTACGGCTTTGATTCCCT
The DNA here is from genome assembly GCA_046598515.1 of Fimbriimonadaceae bacterium. Taxonomy (GTDB): domain Bacteria; phylum Armatimonadota; class Fimbriimonadia; order Fimbriimonadales; family Fimbriimonadaceae; genus JANJUB01. Next base: position 1,581 of record JBKJIP010000102.1, read on the forward strand.
GGGCGTCGGCTTGCTGGCGGGCGGCAATCCGATCGCGGTGATCCCCGCTTCGCTCGCTTTTGGTGCGATCAAGCGCGGTGCTTCGGCGCTCTCGATCGACGGCGTACCGAAGGGGATTTCAGTTTTTATTTTGGGCCTGACCATTGTGGTGTTCGCGGCGATTCACTATCGCCGGCATCTGGGGAGGACTCATGATTGAGACTCTCCTAATGGGCACGCTCGTCTTGAGCGCTCCGCTCGCGTTTGCGGCGATGGGCGGCTTGGCCAGCGAGCGCAGCGGTGTTATCAATATCGGCCTGGAAGGGAAGATGCTGATCGCGACGGTAGTCGTGGCTCTCGTCTCCTTCGCAACGAAGAGCCCAGTCATAGGATTGTTGGCAGGAATGGGCGCCTCTGTCGCTTTGAGCCTAGTTCATTGGCTCCTGACGCAGAAGTATGCGATCGATCATGTCGTTAGCGGCATGGCCATCAACGCGATCGCCTTCGGCGCGGCGAACTTCCTCGATAAGAAGTTCAAGGTGGCGGATCAGGTCGAGTTTCCTCGCTTGCCGCTTCCTCTGTACTGGGTGTTTGGGCTCTTGCTGCCAGTGGCCATCTGGTTCTATCTCCGGCAAACGAGAGGTGGATTGCGGCTCTTGGCGGTCGGGAATGATCCGTCCAAAGCGAGGCAAATGGGTGTGTCACCCTCGGCGATCCGATTTCTCGCTTTGGTTGGTACGGGCGTCTTTTGCGGACTGGCGGGTGCCCTGATCGTAAGCAACTCGGGGTCGTACAATGACGGTATGACGGCCGGCCGCGGGTTCATCGCCCTGGCCGCGTTGATCGTCGGTGGATGGCGTCCCTTACCGACCTTGATCGCTTGCCTCTTTTTTGCAATGCTTACGCAGTTAAAGATTCAGCTTCAAAACGTCCCAATTGCGGGAGTTCAAGTTCCCGACTGGATTTGGCACAGCCTGCCCTATGCGGCGACGATCATCGTTCTCGCTGGCTTCTTGGGGCGAGATCGTACGCCCGCCGGACTTGGAAAACCCTAAAGCCACATGATTCTTCCGCTCGTTATTCTACAAACTTCACCCGCCGTCGCCCTCATCGACCGGTGCATGCAGACTCACGTCAAGCTAAAGAGCGCTTCGGTCACGGTGACCACGCGCGAATCGAACGGCAAGCCTCGGAGTGTGGATCTTTCCTTCGTAGCCCCGGATCGGGCGCGAATCCGAATCCTGACTCCGGCAAATGGGATGACGTCTGCTTCTGATCGGACGTTCACGCTCGTGAAAGACAAGGTTTATGGATACGACAAGACAGTCGACGAGTGGCTGGTCAAGAGCATTTCCCCGCGCGGCTCGATGGCGGAGCGGATCAGCGCCGCGGTTGGCCAACTCGAACATCCGACCGCCTTCATGCTTGCCCCGCAAGCTTTGGCCGAGTTTCTGGCCCCGATGAAGAAGGTTCCGGGTTGGGCGGTTAGCAGAAACAGCGCGGAGGTGACGATCAGTACGTCGATCGCCTCGGTGGGGCAGTATCGGCTGAAGTTCGCCGCCGGAGACGGTCGGCTGCTAGGCATTTACGTGAAGACAGACCGTGGGCTCGTGGATTGGAAGTATCGGTACGGCGCGGCTCCGTCGAGTTTGTCATTCACGAAGCCGGCCTCGGCGGCCAAGGTCACATATTTCAAAGACCGACAGCGTGCGCCAGCTTTTGCGGACGCCCAGGCCAAGAAGCTCTACACTGAGGCCGTCAACGCTTACGGCCGTATCTCGTCGCTGTCTTACTCCGTGACGGACGACTCGGGAAAGTGGGTGGTTAGTTGCACTCGCAAGGGGTACACGCAGAGTGGCCCGGGGAGCTTCAGTTGGACGGGCGGCCAATTGGTCGCGGGCACGGGCAGTCGGCGAAAGACGGAGAAGTGCTCGTCCAAGGATCTGCCGCATCGGTTGTCGGCTTTGTCCGTGCCGGTCGAACCGACGCTGCGGATCATGCTTTTGGGTTTCAATCCGTTTGAAAGGATGATGACGGGCTTGAAGGTGAGGTTGGCCGGTTCGATTTCGGTGGACGGGGTGAAGTTCTCGGTGCTGGAGGGCACGAAGGCGGGTTACCGGCTGACGGTGCACGTCCGGTCGGATAACCACCTGATGGGCGGCTCGATTTCAGAGCAGGTGGACGCCCGCGGAACCGCCCTGAATCGCACGGAGCGCCGATTCACCTACAAGTAGTCTATAATTTCCTCCGAACTGGCAGATCGTCCAATGGCAGGACAACGGTTTTTGATGCCGTGAATCTAGGTTCGAATCCTAGTCTGCCAGCCAGTGTTTATGGGTGCCCGCATGGTCATGGAGGTCTTCCGGCTTCATGAGTTATGGTGGCGGCCGAAGGCGCAAGCGAGGCACGGCTGTGTCACCAGGTTCTCCCTCGGTCCCGTTCTGACTGTAACAGTGCAGGGACAAGGGGCGGTGATGAAGCGCCACCTGTGACCCACCTCTCCACGTCATGAACATCGACTATTTCTACATAAAGCCGTTAAGGTGAAGTCGCTCTCCAAGGTTCAAGAGTGCGCTTTGCATCGTACAAAATGTGCGGTCGCCCGCAAGTATCCTCGCCGAGCCCAACTGCTAGAAAGGTCAGAACAGTTGTTCATTTGTAGGTCGCGCTCGGGCGATCTGTTCGAGCCTAGCCTCCCTGGAAATTTTATGTAGGCCAAAAGGGTCCCTCAGTTTTTCGTAGACGAGCAAGTCCTCTAGAAAATCAGAAAGACCCTCGGTACCGAGGAACACTCTGTTGTCGTCCAAACGCAAAGCCTCGCGAACCGTGCATGGCGTTTGAACCTCTGATACCAAATCATCCCCTACTTCCACCCGCATCGAATGACTGAATGTTTCAACATTTACCGACCCAAATGGAGGAACACCCCAGAGCAAGCGAAACTGTTCCGCGTCCATTCCGGCATGGCCAATCAGTTGCCATTCACCAGCTTTTAGAGGCAGATCTATGATTCGCACAGTCGACATAACGTCGCAGGGCGTGTAGGAGGCGAGTCTTTTGCTAGACGGAAGGTGTTCAAGCGCCTCGAAGACATGTAGGCACAATAGATCAGAGGCTTGACCTGCGATGAGCGCAATCGCATCCCAACCGCTCCGAATGCATAACTTGAGTTACCACTTGCCGTTCACCTTGGATCCCTCTCTCATAAAATGGGATCTAAGCGCGGGTTCTGCGGGCTTGCGCACGTCCACGCATTTGGGAATACGTAAGGCCGCTTGCATCAAGCGCAAATGTCAGCCCTGGGTACTTTTTCAAATAGACAGCTTTTCTGACTGTAGGAAAATAGGTTCTTCCTGATATGGGATCTCTTCGAAGGTGGCTTCGCGTGTGGATTCGTGGACTCGACGGATTTTGCGACCTCCCCTTTGCTCTCCAGATAACGACCCTCCTGTTTGAGGACGTCAAGGTGACGACACATCCCCGGCTCCGGGCTATCGCTTCTTTCTTCGCAAGAGCGCTATGACACCAATTGCCATCACGGCGCACGTCGCGGGCTCGGGGACGGTGGAGACGCCGACCATTAGGAGGTCGTAGTCGCCGGGGGTTGTGCCTGTTACTTTCAGATAGTAGGAGCCTGTATACGGGGCTACGTAGTTGAAGAACAGCGAATCATCGCTGTAGTAGTCCGACGTTGGCGTCATGAAGCTATCGCCGAAGAAGTGGATGTCGGTGCTCATGTGGAGGCCGGCTCCACTCGAGTCCAACAGGAACATCGTTGTGTCCGTGAATGACGGCAGAATCCCGTGAGACAGCGTGTTTGCCGAGATATGTGCGCCAGCTTCGGCGAAGAACTTGTAGATGTCGATCTGCCCGAACTCGCTCATGGTTCCATCGACGTTGACTGCGGTCGCGGCTGTGAGCGACAAGGCTGATCCATAGATCGTTTGAGCCGTTGCCAGGGTGTCTTTCGCGCCCGCTGCTTCCAGCACGGTGGATCCCAGGGCCGGCGCGACGCCGTCCGCGTACTCCAGCTTCACCATTTCAAGGGGGTTGAAGAAGCGGTCATGACCC
>JBKJIP010000422.1:0-4277 GCA_046598515.1 Fimbriimonadaceae bacterium
ATCAAGCCAAATGTAGGCCGTGAATGATCGTGTCGCGGCGACAGACTCTCGATGACCAGAAGCAATCGCACGCAAAGGCGCAAAGAGGAAAAAGCCATTTCTGTGCCCGTCTGTGTCCCTTTCTGTGGTTAAAGAAACTCGCAATGGGTGAGGATGTGGAAGCCAGCAAGCAACGGTAGCGATTGCTTATTCAACCCTTACACGCGGCACACCGCTTCTTATCGCGGTTCCGATGGTGAGGCTCGTTCCATTCAGGTGGAGAGAGCGCAACGCGGCATCACCATTCGCGGAGACTTCCGCACGAGGCCGTGCTCTTCCCTGGAAAAAGGAGATATAAAGATGAAACGACGACTTCTAATCGCAGCGGGTCTTAGCGTTGCCGCTATTGCAACCGCTTTTCAAATCATTCAAACCACGGCCGTTATCGGTGATGGTGGTTTAGGCGTCGCATGGACCGACCAGGTCAAGCCGAACATGGATGTGTCCTACACCCTCGCCGCCAACGCGACCACGACGTACGGTTGCTTTAACAAGGGCGGCAATAATCCGGCCTCGAAGAACAAGCGAGCGACCTGGACCCAGATGGCCAAGGTGAACAAAATGGTTCAAGCCGACGAAAAGGGCTACGTTACCGGCCGCATGCACCTTCCCATTCCGGAAGTCGGTGGCCATCTGAGCTGCCCGCCTGGACAGACGGTCAAGCTGAGCGCGGTCACGTTCACGAATGTGGTCCTGACCAACAATCGCGCGGCCACGTCGCATCGATTCGAAGGCACCTTCTCGAAGGTTTTCCTCGCACTGAAGAAGTAGATCGGTTCGGGCAAGGAAATGCCCCCCTCCCCAACGGTTCCCCCGCGCACAAACATCGCAGGGGAACCTGTACGTGCACGAGAGTTGGCCACTCGAAACTCGTAACTCGTAACTACTCCGGCCATTCGCCGTCGAACACTGTCCGCGCCGGCCCGGTCTTGTTCGCGTGACCGCGATCGTCGATCTCCAGCGACAACACGCCGCCAGGCACGTTGACCGTCACTCTCCCCGGACCATCCAAAACCGCGACGGCTACGGCGCACGCGCCACTGCCGCAGGCGAGGGTTGCCCCCGCACCACGCTCCCAGTGGAGGACAACCACTTCGCTCTCTGAAACCCGGCGCACGAAATGGACGTTCGTTCCCCCCGGAAACAGCGGCGAAGTTTCGATCGCGCGGCCGTGCTTTTCCAAAGGGATCGTGGAGATATCCTCGACAAAGATCACGACATGGGGGTTGCCCATGTCGACGACGGTGCCCATATAGCCGTGGAAGGCGAGATCTCGGTCTCGTTCCACGATCCGGGCGAAGCCCATGTCCACCGAGACTTGGTCTTCCCCGATATCCAAAACCACGACGCGTCCGAAAACCTCAAGGTCGAGGGGGCCGAGGGGTGCATACTCGCGCTCAACCAAAAAGCGGCCGACGCAGCGCGTGCCGTTGCCACACATCTCGGCCTCGGAGCCGTCCGGATTGAACATCCGCATGCGGAAAGGCGCGAGGTCGCCGCGTTCGATGACGAGGATGCCGTCGGAGCCGACCCCGAAATTGCGATCGCAAAGAGTTTGGGCTAGACCGGCATAATTCTCTGGCCCGCGCGCACCCTCACCCCCTGCCCCCTCTCCCTCCCGGGCACGTTCATCCCGGCAAGGAGAGGGGGTGGTGACGAAGTCCAGGCACACGAAATCGTTGCCGGCACCGTGCATCTTGACGAAAGGGATCATTCTTCCGTGTCGTTGCGTTCCTCTCGCTCGTGGTTGTGGTGACCACCATTGCCATCATGATCGCGGTGCGTATTCACCGGGCGCTGTGGCACGATGCTCGCGATGGCATGCTTGTAAACGAGCTGTGTGGCCTTGGCAGGCGCATCCAGCAAAACTGTGAAGGCATCGAAACCTTTGACCAGGCCGCGTAGCTGCACGCTATTAGTCAGATAGACCGTGACCTGGACTCCTTCCTTTCGACACTGATTCAGGAACATATCCTGAAGGTTGATCGACTTACCCATAAACTATTCCCCCAATAAGAGCAACAAAGCATCGGATACGGCTCTACGTCCGTTATCCGCGCTGATTTTACATAAATTGCGCTCGCTTCGCATCCATGTTCGCTGACGTTTTGCATATTGCTTGACCATCGTGGCGATTTCTTGCCTCGCTAATTCAAGAGATTTAAGCCCGTCGAGTACTTCCCAGAGGTTCCGATACCCGTGCGCCTTGAGCCCGGGATCGTCGTACGCGAACCCCAATTGGCGGATTTTTTCGACTTCGCCGAGCCATCCCTCCTCCAACATTTGGCCCACTCGCCGCTCGATTCGTTCGTTCACCCATTCGACGGGAACCTCCAAGCCGAGTTTAACTTTTCTAAATTCGGAGAAGTCAGGGCCGGGTTCCTTTGGAGGTGAATCAAGGCGCTCTAGAGCTCTTGTCACCCGGACGGGATTTTTGAGGTCGGTGGCCGCCGCCAGTTCTGGCGAGCGTCGCTGGAGTTCCTCGACGAGGTCATCCAGGGTTCTTGCGTTGAGCGATTCGCGAAGGCCCTCCGGGGGTGGGCCGCTCATTCCCTCGTAGCCCTCGAAGAGGGCGCGGACATTTAGGCCGGAGCCGCCGACGATGACGTAGGATTGTCGGCCCGCGGGAGAATCCCCCTCCCCAACGGTTCCCCCTTCCGCACGAACATCGCAAGGGGGAACCAGGACAGTTTCCTTTGGGGGTTCTAGGATTATCTTGCTTGCTAGATCCACCCAAGCACCGACGCCGAAGGGCTCGTTGGGCTCTAGAAAGTCGAGCAGATGATAGCGGTCGCGATTGGCTGGCTTGGCGGTGCCGATATCCATGTGCCGGTAGCAACAGAAGTTGTCCGCGTTGATAAGCGACGCACCGAGTTCCTCAGCGATGGCTTCGGCGAGGGCGGTTTTCCCTGATGCAGTCGGCCCCATCACCGCGACGAGCAAGGGCTTCATTGGACCGGGAAGTGGCAATAGAACCGCCGGTCGCCTTCGATCGTGGCCGGAGGGTCCTCCTTTATGCAGTGCTCCTGGGCTTTCGGGCAGCGGGAAGCGAAGCGGCAGCCGGGGAATCGGGTGCGAGGATCCGGGAGTTCGCCCTCGACGGCGTCGGGCAGGGTCATCAGCTTGTCCAGCGTCGGAGCGGACTCCATCAACGCTTTTGTGTAAGGATGGCGCGGATTCTCGAACACTTCCTCAGTTGGGCCCTCTTCGACAATGCGTCCAAGATACATGACGGCGACGCGGTCGGCCAAGAATCTCACCGTGAGCAAATCATGGGAGATGTAGAGGTAAGACACGCCCAGGTCCGCCTGAACCTTCTTCAGCATGTTCAGGATTTGGGCGCGAATCGATAGATCGAGCGCGGCGGTCGGCTCATCGCAAATGACGAGCGGAGGCTTGGTCGCGATCGCGCGGCCGATGGCCACGCGCTGACGCTGGCCGCCGGAAAGCTGATGGGGATAGCGATCGAGCCAGCGAGGATCCAGGCCCACTTCCTCAAAAATCTCACCCGCATCCGCGGTCACGCCGGCCAGAACAGCAGCCTCGACTATCGAATCTTTGACCTTCCATCGAGGGTCGAGCGAAGCATAGGGGTCTTGCCAGACCATGCCAACTTCCTTTGACATTCCCGTGAACGTGCCTTCCACGACGCGCCCATTCAGCTTGATCTCGCCGCCGGCGAGCGGCTGAAGACCTAAGATGCACCGAGCCAAAGTGGTTTTGCCGCACCCGGACTCACCGACGACGGCCACGGTCTGCCCTCGGTCGACTTGCAAGGAGACACCATCAACGGCGCGAACAACGCCACCGGGAACGCCGAACTCAACGACGACATCTTTGATGTCAAGGATCAAGCCGGACCTCCATGCAGGCTCTGGCTCCAGAGCAGGCGGTCGCTGAGCTTACGGAGAAAATCGCCCGGCTGGGCACAAACAAGTCGGGTCATTCTCGGGGACCGTTTTACCCGCACTTCGTCTCCGCTCAACACATGGAGCCGGCCCTGGCCGTCCACAGAGAGAATCGAGTCGCCCTCAGTGGCCACGCGAAGGATGATTTCCGAATCTGGGCGAAGCACGAGAGATCTTGCGGATAGAGTGTGGGGCGCGATGGCCGTCAACACGATAGCCTGGACCATGGGATCTAAAATCGGGCCGCCCGCAGAGAGGTTGTAAGCCGTGGATCCGGTCGGCGTTGCCAGGATAAAACCATCCGCCGGATAGGAGGTCAGGAAATGCTTA